>NZ_RSAM01000010.1:0-149168 GCF_009377945.1 Salinivibrio sp. VYel1
CTTGATTGTATTGCTTCCAATTGCTGATTTTGTACTTGGCGTTGCTCATCATCGGTGACCTGTTTGAGGCTTTGATGATCTGATCGCAGCTCGGATGATAAGTTCAATGATTTAGGAAACAACGCCCCTCATAAGACTTCGTTGAGAAGCTCCTTTGCTTTTTTGGTTCGCCATTCCGCACCATCTCTATAGCTAGGTTATAAAACATATTACCTTTGGTTATAAAAGAGTTATGGGCATTCCTTAAAGGAATAACGAGTCCTATACTATCGTCATAACATCGATGCGCGACTGTTTTTGAAGATTCTGGACGGAGCGTTTATAGGGTTTTCGCTGAAGGTAGCGTATAAGCATTGAACATTATTTATGGCTATCACTAGTCGTTAATAAAATGTAGATCTGCTATCTGCTTACCTCCTGCACATCAACTTGACAAGAGACAGCCGTGTCTTTGAGTACACAAAGCTGGTATCACTACCTGGCACTATGTCTTACAAGCATTACCTTAAATGTTGTGAGTATATGACTCTTCCACTGTAAATTTATCATTAAATTCAATTTCTTATTTTTGAGCGCTTTTAGTCTAAGTCAATTTTGTACAATACAGGCTCGAGGGGAACGTATAGGATTAGCTTATAATGCTCTACACATGGAGGCCTAGGCGGCGAAATGAAAAAGCTTGGTGCTTGTAAAGAATCAGCAAACTATCTTTACCATCAGGAACTTGGCGGTATAGGTATTCTTGACGCGAGTTACCATAGGCAATGTTTTTCTCGACACAGCCATGAGGGTTACACCTTTGGCGTTATCGAACGAGGTACCCAAAAGTTCCTTAGAAGCGGCAGTAATAATCTTGCACCTGCTGGGAGTATCATTTTAATCAACGCGGATGATATTCATAATGGCCAAGCCAACACCGACGATGGCTGGGCCTACAAAGCGCTATATCCTTTACCAGAGCACTTTGAACGGTTAAGCCATGAGCTCGTCGGAACTGACACCTATACGCCCTACTTTCCTGATGCAGTAGTGCATGATGCAGCACTGGCTAAACAGTTCCGGTACGTATTCTCTGTCTTAGAGCGATCGGAAAACAAGTTGTTAAGAGAGTCGCTCCTCTACGCGCTACTCACTCGTTTGATGAGAAGTCATGGTAAAAGGAGGGTCGAACTCCCTGTTGAGAAGAAGGCAACTAAGAAAGTAAGCATGGTAAAGCACTTTCTAGACGACTCTCCTAGTACCAACATCTCTCTAAGTGACCTTGCCCAAATGGTTTCCCTTAATCCTTATTATCTAGTGCGTGCCTTCAATAAGGAATTTGGTCTTCCACCACATGCATATCAACTACAAGCACGTATCCGGTATGCCGAGAAGTTGATACGACAAGGATACCAACTGGCGGACGTCTCAAACCTCTGCGGATTTCACGACCAAAGCCATTTTACTAAGCACTTTAAACGAGTCATCGGTGTAACCCCGAGTCAATACGCAAGGCACTTTCTCAGATAGTCAAAAACGTACTATCTCTTACCACCTGACGCTTGTAGTTTTGATCATTATAGAGACAACGTGAGGATCTAAGATGAAAACGATAGGATTGCTTGGCGGTATGAGCTGGGAATCGACTGTAAGCTACTATACAGCGATAAATCATGGCATCAAAGAACGCTTGGGTGGCTTGAACTCGGCCAAGATTTGTATGTATAGCGTTAATTTCGCTGAAATAGAGGAACTCCAACACAAGGGACTATGGGATAAAACCGCTCAGATACTATCAGATGCGGCAGTATCGATTGAAACTGGCGGTGCTGACTTTCTCCTGATATGTACCAACACCATGCATAAAGTGGCACCTCAGATTGAGTCGCGCATCAGTATTCCCATTCTGCACATTGCTGATGCAACAGCTGAAACGCTCATCCTGGATGGCATCAGAAAAGTTGGTCTCCTCGGGACACGATTCACGATGGAGCAAGATTTTTATAAAAAACGAATTACAGATAAGTATGGGATAAGCGTTGTCGTTCCAAGTAGCGAAGATAAAAACACGGTCCACAACATTATCTACGAAGAGCTGTGTCAAGGTATCATTACTGAGCAATCTCGTGATGCTTACCTGAAGGTAATAGATAAACTGAAGCATGAAGGGGCGGAGGCGGTGATCCTAGGTTGCACGGAAATTGCGCTACTTGTTCAGCAAAAGCACACTAATGTGCCACTGTTTGATACCACAGCAATCCATGCGAACTCTGCCGTACTAAGATCTCTTGGAGAGGATTAACGACAAGAAGTCGTACCCAGTAAACAGCACAGACAAGTAGAAGTCACTCCTCGACAGTAATCTGTTATAGACTAGACATACATTGATTGGGTGTCTCATTGTGGACTCTTGATACAGTCCGTACTTTAGATACACCCAATGGTACACCACGCCAAAGTCAAACCATAAAAATCCAATTAATACATAAACTTACCACTCTGATTCAAGTTACGCCAGCCCAAACGTTTGGAAAAGGCCGGTAAATCTCTGATTTACCGGCCTTTTTTAATTTTATAGCTTGAGCGTTAAGCGCTTTGTATGCCAGTGAGCTACATACCTGTGATACAAACTGGGAAAGTGGTACGTCGTTACTCTCAAGCAAGTCATGATGTTAGTAACACTGGCTTAACCGCCATGCTCTGTGTCCAAGCCTTACTTGATGCCCAACCGATAGACGGGACGATACTTGTTACCGGTGCGAGCGACGGGGCAGGTGCCATGGATACCGTAGGCAGCAAATTCTTGGCTCCCTCCTCATCCGCGTGAAGTGATAATTACACAATATCACCACTCTTACTCTTCAGCCTGCTTCCACTATGGCCTGATTAATCCCTGGGTAATTATGCTTCCCATTTTTATATAACTCCTAACTATAAAGAGACCCGCCTACTCTCTTTATTGCTATAAATGAATAAAAATTCACAAACGATGCTTGTCACTACTAAAAAGAGCACTTATCGAGTAATCGATTACTAAAACTCACTTACATAGGAATTAGTACTTTTTTTACCCCTTCTATTGGTTGTTTGTTCGAGCTGAACAGAACCTGAATGGTGATTGGTGCGACTTCCAGCATAAAAAATAGAGCAAAAATACTAATTGACACTTAACTCATTATTAACACCATTGTCATGTTACTGACGCATTGCTAGCATAAATCCACATTCACTCGATACGAGTGGATGACGCTTATATCGCTAATACATAAGCGAACGTCAAGGAATAGACTGTCGCTAAGTGTTTTTTATCGGATAAAAAGCCGATACGTATATCGTTATGTTCAATGGCGTAATGCGTACACGAGGAATAATTAAAACGCGACAGTACTCAGATGTTTTTTTAAAGAAGGGATACTTTAAAGTGAGTAATACTATCCAAAAAACAGCGGTTGCCGCTGCAATCACGCTTACCAGTGCCACCAGCTTTGCTGGAGAGCTCGGTTCACTGACTAGTGAAGTCAAGATTAATGATTATGAAAAAGGCCTCACTAAAACCGAAGTCACTATTGGTAAAGGGTCTTATAAACTCAGCGACGATTACAGCTTTCTCTTTGATGTCGACAAAGACTTCATTAAAAATGAAGGAGAAGCAAGGAAAGAGGGTTGGGATACAAAGTTTGCCGTTGCGCAAGGGATAAGCCCCCTGGGAAGTTTTGACGCATTAATGAACTACATTTTTTATTATGATGCATCATGGCAAGCCAGCAATGGCTCTGACTCTTCGGATACAAAGAAATATGTCCTTCAGCCTTATTTTAGTAAAGATATTATTCTTGGTGGAAAAGATTTTTCATTCGGCATCGAATTATGGGCACAGCTTGGCAATAATAATGATGAGAGTTTGAAAAATAAAAGTGGTTTTGAAACCAACTTTTACCTATTCGGCGATCTGTCTGAGCACTGGAACCTCGAACTCGCTTGGTATAACTTCAACTATTACCACGATCCTGCCGACGAATATCAATATCAAATTGGCACCGAGGATTATTTGACTTACTCTCTTCCTCTTGCCGACAACGTGTCATTTAATGTTGAGACGATGCTTTACGCCGATCATCTCCCAGAAAGAGACCTAACGACGGCAGATGTACACATCCAACCTCAGCTCGAGTTTAAAAAGCAAGTTAATGATAACTTCTCTTGGCATGCTGGGGTAACCTATGAGGTATTAAGTTGGAATTATACGGATGCCAAAGGTACAGCTAAAGATCGTAACGCGTTTGACAATAATGAGTTCGAAGCTTATTTAGGCTTCACCATCAAGTAAACGCTATACACTGCAGGCAAATTCACTGCCTTTTGCCTGCAGTGTTTACACAACCGCAAGATTAACTCACACGCTTTTGCCACTTATCAATCACCGTGGCACCTATCAAATCGCCTTGTACATTGACCGCAGTACGGAAGGTGTCGAGTGGGCGCTCAATGATCAGCAAAATAGCAATGGCTTCCAGTGGGATCCCCGCAGCCAGCAACACCAACTGCATACCCGACATCGAGCCTGACGGCATGCCCGGCGCGCCTACCGACGAAACCATCGCCATAATGAAGATCATCACAATGCCGGTTGTTGACAGATCAATCCCGAACAGTTGTGCCAAGAACACTGCAGCAATGCCTTCAAATAACGCTGTGCCATCCATATTCATCACCGCGCCCAACGGCAAGACCATGCTCGCGGTCGACGGAGTGACCTTGAGCTCGTCTTTGGCAGCCTGCATCGAAACGGGCAGTGTCGCAGCACTGGATGAGGTGGCAAACGCCATCGCCAGCGGTGCAGAAATGGCGCGAAACAGGCTCACAAAGCCAATGCCGCCAGCAACGCGTGCAATAAGCGGCAACACGATCACTGCATGGACCATCGTGAGTCCAAACACCAGGGCGGCGAAACTGAATAACTGGCCAAATAGATCGTTATCCCCTTGATGGGAGAATTGGAAAACAATTGCAAACACCGCAAACGGCGCCAGCTTGATAATCCCTGCCACCATAGTGTTAATGCCTTTATTCAGCCCGCGAATGGTCTCGAATAGTGGGTGCGACTCTGGCAGCGCGACAATCAGCGAAATGCCGAACAAAATGGTGAACACTACAATTGCCAAAAGGTTACCCTGAGTCACCGCGGCAAACGGGTTCACCAACGCCATATTGATAAGTTTGGTGGCAATGGCTCCGGCACCCGCGGCCTCTTGGTTGATAAAGCTAATGCTCTCATCCACGGGCGGTGCATTGGTGAGCGGTTGCCATTCGGGCATCATCAGCGCTGCGCCAAGACCAATGGTGATCGCAATGGTGGTGGTAAAACCGTAAAACAAAAGTGTTGCACCACCTAAGCGCTTAAGGCGAACCACATTGCCAATATTACTGATCCCTTCCAGTAGCGAGAGCAATACCATCACACCGACCACGGCTTTGAGTAGACCGATATAACTGACCTTGGCGAGCATAAGCAGTGGATACCAAGTGGTCTGCTCTGCGTTTTCAATGGGGCCGAATACCGTGCCCACCAGCCAAGCTAGTGCGGCCGCCACTGCAATTTGCAATGGCAAAGAATGTCTAATGGTTTTCCACATTGTCTTTTCCCTAATCACAGCGTCACAGCTGCATAATGATGATTTGTCTATTTTTTTGGCGCTAAGAAGCGATAAAGCATACCAAGCTGTTAGACGGGGCTCATGTAAAAACTATGAACAATCTGGAATATCTAGTAACAAAATGGTTGGTTGGAAAATTTGGCCACACTTTTCGCTACAAAATGGGGACAGACAATGATAAAAAGCCCGCCTAAAAAGACGGGCTTGTTGATAAGCACTATTTTTGCTTATTGGGGACGCTGATTTTGCGGATTGAGCTCAAGGTTAACAGGGGTCTCTAACTCTTGGTTCAACGCTTTTTCTAACTCAGCAACATTGGTGCCTGGGGTCGCTTCCAGCAACGCCACGCCATCAAGGTAACTGACAAAGTCGAGGCCGTATTTTTGTGCGAGCTGGCTGGCGCTTGCCTCACTGACTTTGACCAAAATCGAGCCAGTGACCGTTAATGGTGTGCTTTGTGCCGATACAGCGACTTTATCACCGACCATGACACCCATTTGCTCGCCACTCATATTACGCGCGTTGCTGTCGGTTTCGACGACCACATAATCTTTGCCATTTAGCTGTACCGTGCCTGCGCTTACACCAAGGCTGATACCCATGACGGCGAGGGCTATCATTAATTTTTTCATACTTCGTCTCCTATTAACCACGGTGACCAATGACACGCAGTGACCATTGCGTCAATTTACCATTCACGCTGTTATTCGCCATCGACTTCACCTCACCCCCTAGGCTGTATTGACGCGTCTTGCCGTCTGTATCTGTGACGTAGAGTGTCCATTGCCCTTGCGATACTTCACCATTGAACTTATGGCTGAGCATCAAGTGGTCAGTAAAGCCTTCTGGGTAGGTGCTATCTAGCGTATTCGATAGCATGCTATTGCGTGGAGACATCAATACACTCCGAGTCCCTGCGGGCGACTCTAACTCGATGAGCAGATCAGACATACGGCTGTGTTCGATCGAAGTCCGCACTTGTACCGCCTCGATAGTGAGGTTATCAGCGACTTGCACACTGTCTGCTGTCGCCACCGCCCCAGCATCTGCAATCGCGAGTCCAGTTTCACCCTCTTGGTTGTGATAAGACCACGCCCAATCGGTGAACACTTGTGCAGGAAGTGGCTGATATGTCTTCGCGGCTTCGAGTGCCGCATTAACATCAATCAAACCAAATCCATAGGTTGGGCTATACCAACGCCCCGCGGCATTTTGCTTCCAACCTTCTAGGCCAGTCACCGTGCGCTCGCCACCAAGTGCCGTTTGATAGGTTAAAAGAACATCGGCATCGTCTGCATCCACGCGTGTCGCGGTTGTCGCCAATAGGTGGCGAATATCGCGCTGCGACAGATTTGGATAGGCTGACATCATCAACGCAAATGCCCCTGAGGTATTTGGCGCGGCGGAAGACGTACCATTCATCACACTGTTGAAATCACAGGTGTTGTCTATCTCTGTCCCACCGTGTAGTTCGTGTGACTCATAAGGAATACGATCGTCGCGGTTATAGCCCATGGTACAACCGGTCAAATCTGTGGTGATATGCGCCGGTTTATCGGTCCCATACTCGCCACCCGGCGCGGTCAAGAAGACGCTGCTGCCTACTGAGGAATAGGATGAACGCTCACCATCGGCATTCAACGCACTCACCGTCACGTTCCAGTAATTCGCATTGCTGGATGATTGGTTGCTGTTTTGCCACGGTAACCCATGGTTATCGTCCGCTGGACGGAAGCGCTCACGATTAAATGAGGTACGCTTATAACCATTTCCCGCTGATTTGATGAAAACTGCGCCAAGTCCGCCAAAGGCTTCCATGCTCATTTTTTTGTACTGGGCGTTTTGACGGCCATCATAGCTCATCGGATCATCACTGTAAGGATAACTGCGGATACCAGAGCCGCCATAGCTTTGGTTGAATACGCGGACATCATCCGAATAGCCTTCGCGACCATGGCTGATTTCCCACGCATTCTGGCTTTGGTATTCGAGATAGTTATAGCCTTGCAGGTTGGCAAGCGGTGCAACCCCCATCCCACCAATACCATTATCACGAACCGCCGCGATAATCCCCGCGACCGACGTACCATGGGCAGTATTGCGACTGCTCCACCCCTCCGGTGTAGGATCATCATCACGCTCTACAAAGTCATAGGACTTTCCAGCGCGGACGTTAGCGGCCAGATCGGGATGCGCAATTTCTAACCCATCATCGACGACGGCGACGTTAACGTTTTGTCCAAGCACTTCTTGACGATGGGCTAACCATACGTTGAGGTCATTGCCAGGTTGGCCTCCTTCGCGAGCAAAGGCATTTTGACCACGGTTAAGCAAATGCCATTGTTCGGCCGTAAAGGGATCGTCACCGGGCAAGCAACGCTCTTCACTGGTACGGCTGCCATCGATGCTATTATTGCCAACCAGTGAGACACAAGCTTGTGGGTCTGGATCGGTAGGAGGATCGACAGGATCTGGCACTTGGGCCATCGCCCATACCCCTGAGGTATGAAATAGTGCGCCGATAATCAGCGCAAGAGAGCTGTGTTTGTGCATTTATCATTCCTTTTTACACTAACTAGACGTGTCTCAATTATGAGAGACCCATCATTAGTAAAAAGAAACAACCTCAATAGAAACAGGCTATTACAAGAAACGTGATCTTATGCCTAATTTTTAGAGCACAAGATCTGATTAGTTGAACAAAACCTGCAAAAATTAACCTCTTTGTTACATAGGCATGCAAGGAATGTGAAGTGGAAAACACTTATTATGTAATAAGTTATACCTTTTTGTTTTATAAGACAGCATCAATCAATGGGTCACCCCTCCGTCTTACACAATTCACTGACCACATAATTTGCAATCGCGGTATCCTGTACCCCTGTCCCTGTTAAATCGCACACGGTGATCGCCGCATCACTTCGCGCAATGGGACGCCCCGATGCCACTGTGTTTCCTAATTCTTCCACACATCGTGACAGTGCCAGCCCTTTAAGCTCACCCAGCACCTCCGACTGAGCACGTCTATCCACCAGCACCCAATCCGCATTGTGTAAAATATGAGGATCAAGCTCGCGCTTCTCTGCGCTATCCGAGCCCATTGCCGTGACATGGGCACCCTGAGGAATATCTTGCCAATGCAAAATCGGCTGTTTAGCCGGCGTCGTGGTAACAATAATATCGGCCTGTTGACAAGCCTGCGCCACATCTTGGTGGAGGAGCACTCGCACCCCCAGCTGAGCTTCAACCTCCGCTTGATACCGCTTTGCTTGTGCACTGTCTCGCGCCCAAACATGAACCGTGTCTATTTCTCTAACCAGTTTCAGCGCGGCCACTTGCAACCTTGCTTGCGTGCCCGCGCCTAATACAGTGACCGTTTTGGCATTATCACGCGCGCAATACTTGGCACCTAACGCCCCCGCGAGTGCCGTGCGTACATCCGTGAGATACCCTTCATCAAACAGCACGGCGTCCACTACACCGGTAGACGCCGAGAAAACCACCATTAAACCATTGAGGCTCGGCAAACCTATCGACGGATTGTCGAAAAAGCCGGGACTGACTTTAATCGCAAACCGCTCAGCACCTTGAATGTGAGCGGTTTTCACATCAACTTCGCCGTTGTGCTCGTGAATGGCCATGCTTAACACTGGTGGCATAGTTACCTCGCCACGCCCTAAAGCACTGAACGCATTTTCAATCACGCTGAGACTGTGCCGATTAAACGTGGCGACAGATTCGATTTGCTGACGGTGATATAACTGCATACGGGCTCCTTTGACACGCATCAAGATTCAACGACGAGCTAAGGACACACCTGCTCACTTAATGCTGTGACCGCTGCTAGGGTGTCGGTTGACACATTGTTTCCACTGACCACGATCACCACTTTCTTGTCCTGCCAATCTAACTGGTGTTGACGCGCAGCGGCCAATCCCACTACCGCGGCACCTTCTACCCACCTATTTTCGCACTGCCACATATCGATCATTGCACGGGCGATATACGCTTCATCCACTTGATAATGTTGCGTCATCACTTGGGGCACCAGGGCAAAGGTATATTGGTTATTAAGGCCAATGCCTCCCCCGAGGCTATCTGCCAACGATTCAGATTCAGGCACAGCTACTGGCTTCCCCGCTATGATGCTTTCATGCATTGCAGCCCCGTCTCGAATGGAAATGCCAATCAGGTCGATATGTGGGGCGATGGTACGCGCCGCTAAGCCAATTCCTCCCACCAAGCCGCCCCCCGACAAGCCCGCAGCAATCACATCAACATCTGGCGCATCTTCGAGGATCTCAAGCCCAATGGTCCCTTGGCCGGCAATAATATCGGGATGGTCAAAGGGAGGGATATAGCACAAACCATCACGCGAAACGGCCTCAAGCGCGGCTTGTTCGGCTTCATCCTGCGAGCGACCCACTACCCACACTCGCGCGCCCATTGCTTTAACAGCGTCCACTTTATTGTCAGGCACCAACGAAGAGAGACATACGGTCGCCGGGATCCCAAGCTGCTTGGCCGCATAGGCAAGTGCACGGCCATGGTTGCCTGTCGAGCAGGTGATCACACCACGCTCACGCAGCGCCTTGGGCAACCGACTCAATGCATAGGTCGCGCCTCGTAACTTAAACGCGCCCGTCGGCTGACTTGTTTCGAGCTTGAGCCAGATTTGGGCATGATAACGCTGAGACAGCATCGGGGAATAAACAAGCGGTGTGCGCGCTGCCACGGCTTGTATCGCTTGGCGGGCAAGGTATACATCATGCAAGCTCGGTGACACACTCCCTCCTCGTTCGCGTTGCTTGGTCAGTCAGCACGGAGAAATACAGCACTGTTAGTAAACAGATTAGTTGCCTGACACCCAGGATCCAACCTTCTATTTTCACCATTTGCGCTAAACGTTGGCAGGGTTTATCGCGTAAACTCTCTATAAATGAGGAGTGGTTATGAATTGGATTGAAGCGCACGAAGCCGGGTTTAGGCTCAGCCTGTTTGCCTTGGTACTGTTGGTAATGCTCGTCGCCGAATGGCGGTGGCCGAAGCGCAAGCTCACTCGCACGCGGCGAGAGCGTTGGTCAGGGAATATCTTATTGACTGTATTTAATACTCTTACGCTACGTGTACTCGCCCCGGTTTCTGCGGTGGGCGCGGCCAGTCTTGCCGCCGCCTCGGGTTTTGGTTTTTTTAATCAGCTTTCGTTCCCTGAATGGGTCGCGGTTCTGGCCACATTAGTTGTGATGGATATGGCGATTTGGTACCAACACAAACTCTTCCACCAGGTACCATGGCTGTGGCGGCTGCACCTAGTCCATCATGCCGATATGGACATTGATGTCACCACAGGCGCGCGTTTTCACACGGTGGAAATTTGGCTGTCGATGGCCATTAAGTGCGTGTTAGTCGCGCTACTTGGCGCACCTGTTGTCGCCGTGATCGTGTTTGAAACGCTACTCAGCGGGATGGCAATGTTCAATCACAGTAATGTGCGCCTCCCCAAGCGTCTAGACGCTTGGCTGCGTCGCGTTATCGTCACGCCAGATATGCACCGCGTGCATCACTCCACCCGGTTTCATGAGTGTAACGCTAACTACGGCTTTAATTTATCGTGCTGGGATCGCTGGTTTAATAGCTATGTGCCACAGCCACGTAAAGGGCATCAAGGCATGCGAATTGGTCTAAACGAAGTCGGCCAAGCGACGGACGCTAGTCGTGTTTGGGGAATGCTGCGTTTACCTCTCCGTTGGCGTATACTGCAGCGCGCCTATCAGAATAAAAAGGAGCACTGGGCGCATGAACCAGGTGATCGTCACATCCAAAAATCCCGCGAAACTATCCGCCGTTGAAGCTGCCTTTCGTGACGCTTTTCCCGATACCCTTTTCACCTTCACGGGCGTTTCCGTTGCCAGTGGTGTCGCAGAGCAACCAATGACCGCGCAAGAGACCTATGCCGGTGCCTGTAACCGCGTTCGTCACGCCAAAGCGGAGTATGACGGAGACTTTTACGTCGGAGTAGAAGCCGGCTTAGACGGCCAACATACCTTTGCTTGGATGGTGATAGATGATGGGACAACGCAAGGCGAGGCGTGCTCAGCCTCACTGCCTCTGCCGCAAGAGGCGTTAGACGCTCTCCATCAAGGCGAAGAGCTTGGCGATGTGATGGACAGAATGTTTGCCACTGAAAATGTAAAACAAAAAGGGGGCGCCATTGGCATGCTCACCGGGCATCGGCTTACACGTTCAAGCGTTTACCATCAAGCGCTAATCATGGCGCTGATTCCGTTTATGCACCCACACTTGTATCGCTAACACCAATAACAACGACGCCCTGTGGCGCCGTTGTTTGTCTATTTAAGGCTTTGTTGATTAGGTCGATGAGGTGGACTGTTCAGCTTCACGTTTCAATAAATCAGCCAGCCAGTTTTTGGTTTCGTCATCCATCCGCTTTAACTCATTAGAGCCGCGTGTCACGGTTGCGATCCCCACGCCTAGCAATTGACTCAACTGGCGCTGACTCATTCTTCCTTCTAACAACTCATGCAAGATATTAATCCGGGCCACCAAGGTATCTCGCTCATCGGGGGTCAGTAACGCTGTCAACAAGGCATCATCATTATCATCTTGTCCAGCACGGCGCACTAGCGCGATAACATCTTGCCAACCAGAAAATGCAGGCGATTGCGACATGGGTTCCTCTCGCTCTTTACGTGATGGTCGCGATTGTAACATTAATAACGCTGTGCCAACTCGTGGGCTCGCAAAAATTGCACGGGCTCACCTAAAAGTTGGCGATAGTAAATATCGAACATCAACACGTTCTGCACATAATGGCGCGTTTCATAAAACGGGATCGACTCGATAAAGGCAATGGCATCCATGTGCCCTTTCGAACGTGCCAGCCAACGACTCACTCGATGTGGTCCGGCATTGTATGCCGCAAAAGCGAGAACGCGATTGCTATCGAAGCGATCAAGCATCATTTTCAAGTAGCCACTGCCCAAGCGAATATTCACGCCAGGATCGCTAAGACTGGCCGGCCCTTGATAATCAAACCCTAATCGACGAGAGGTTTCACGTGCCGTACGCGGCATCAATTGCATTAATCCTCTTGCACCCACGTGAGAGACCGCACGAGTGAAAAAAGCGCTTTCTTGGCGCGATAGCGCCATCAATGTGGTTTTATCCACCCCGCGCTCGCGACTGAAAAATTCAAACCACCACTGATGGGCAAGCGGAAAACGCAACGACAAGTGATCCCACATTTTTCCAGCGATGGTGGCTTGTACCGCGAGATGATACCAATGCTGTTTATTGGCATAGGCGGCCAGTAGCGCAATTTGCTCATCACTGGCGCGCTGCAACACATAATACCACTCGCGCTTAGCCGCGTAGATTTTATCAAGCGCAATCAGCTCATCGACTCGCGCCAGCACATCATTGACAGGCATCAGTCCCGCCTCTTTCAACACGGCGGTACGCGAAGGGATATGAATCGGCTTTTCCAGGTGCTGAGCGGCAGCCACACTGTAAAAATTACGCTCACCCAACATGGTTTCAAACGCCTGGTTCGCCGCGTGACTGTCGCCAAGCTCTAATTGAATTCGCGCCTGCCAATATCGCCATTTTAATGACTGTTTCGCCTCATCACTGAGCAGTGAAAGCCATTGATTCAATACGTGCCAATCACCCTCCACCAGCGCCAAGCGAAACCGTCGCTCGAGCAGACCATCATCGTCGCTTTGTCTCAGCATACGATCGCGCCACGCAGCTAATGCAGGCTCATCGTCATTCATCAGTTGGCCAATAAGATAATCGGCAATGGCTTGTCGTTCATCCTTATCGAAATGTTGCCCTTCTACGGTACGGCGGAAATGACGAATGGCTTGTGCTTCGTCTTTGCGCGCCAATCGCTCAAACGCGAGACGAGTAAGCGTTTGGTTAAAGGGGGTCACTTTGCTTCGCTTGGAAAAGTCAGCAACTTGATCAGGCTTGTCGTAAAGATCAATGATTTGCTTTCCCGTCGCTTGGTGGGTGTCGGGAAGTTGTCCTTGTAGGTAACGCATTAAACTGCGATTGCGCCCTTCAAAGGTCAGCAACATCCGCTGCAAGATTAAATCGCCAGTGAGTTGCTTTTGCTCGGAGAGGTAATCAAACAAGGGGTCACATGCACTGTCGACCGATTGACCGGATAAGTACAGAGACTTGGCACCACTGCGCGCCAACGCACGGTTACCAGATTGGCTGTGAGCATAGTAATACTGACATTGATAACGCTCTCCCCTTGGCACATCGGGTTGGAAAGCGACCAAGGTTGCCCAATCTTTTCGATCTGCTAATAGTGTGAGGTAATCGGCGCGCAAACTATTAGCAAACGGCATAGTGGTGTAACGCTGAATAAAGTTGGTCACCGAGTCATGCGACTTTTCTGCAAGGTTGCGAGTAAAATCACGATAATCTAAATATGGATAAAGTGGATAATCACGCAACTTGGCTTTGAGGCGGCGAAATTGACGTAATTCACCACGCTCAATCGCATCAATGGCCGCCTCATATTGACGCTGTGCAGGCGTCATTTGCCCACTGTCTGGACTGGCCGACGCCAGCGTGAAAGAAGGAGAAAAAGCGGCCCCTAGAATAAGTCCTGGTAGCAGTGAACGGGAGAAGGCACGGACACCACGACGCGCTGCGTAAGATGCATTGCGCAAAGGCCCGGACAAAGCGATGAATCGTTCCATGTTAAAGGTCGCTCCTAATCAATTAACACCGTGACGAATGTTTCACATCCAAAATGTGTGACAACGAATAGACAACAATCCCATCAGCAAATTCCCTCGCTCTGTAGCAAATGGTTTGCCGCTCATGGGCTATATTACCCAGCGAATATGACAATCACTGTTAAACTTGGCAAAGTTAACGTTAGAATAGCGTCTTTTACACCACAACAATTAGCGTGAGCAGAAATGGCTGAGTACGTATATACCATGTCGCGGGTGAGCAAGATCGTGCCACCTAAGCGCCAAATTCTTAAAGATATTTCTTTGTGTTTCTTCCCAGGCGCCAAAATTGGGGTACTAGGCCTCAACGGGGCCGGTAAATCGAGTCTATTGCGCATCATGGCCGGTATCGATACCGAGATTGAGGGTGAAGCCCGTGTGCAACCAGGCATTAAAATTGGCTACCTCCCGCAAGAGCCTGCGCTAGACGAAGACAAAACCGTGCGTGAAACCGTTGAAGAAGCGGTCTCGGATGTGAAGGATGCATTGACGCGTCTCGACGCTGTCTATGCGGCCTATGCCGATCCTGACGCCGACTTCGACGCCTTGGCGCAAGAGCAAGGTGAGCTTGAAGCACTGATACAAGCCAAAGATGGCCATAACCTTGATAATGCGTTAGAGCGTGCGGCCGATGCCCTGCGTCTGCCCGAGTGGGATGCACAAATCAAAAACCTGTCTGGGGGCGAGCGCCGCCGTGTGGCGATTTGTCGTTTGCTACTCGAGAAGCCCGATATGCTGCTACTCGACGAGCCAACCAACCACTTGGATGCCGAATCAGTGGCATGGCTAGAGCGTTTCTTGGTCGACTATACCGGCACGGTTGTGGCGATTACGCACGATCGCTACTTCCTCGATAACGCTGCTGGTTGGATCCTTGAGCTTGACCGTGGTGAAGGCATCCCTTGGGAAGGCAACTACTCATCGTGGCTTGAGCAAAAAGATGTCCGCTTGAAGCAAGAAGCCTCACAAGAAAAAGCCCGCCAGAAAACCATTGAGAAAGAGCTTGAGTGGGTACGTCAAAACCCGAAAGGCCGTCAAGCCAAATCAAAAGCGCGTATGGCACGCTTTGAAGAGCTTAACACCTCCGATTACCAACGCCGTAACGAGACCAATGAGCTGTTTATCCCACCCGGCCCACGCCTTGGTGATAAAGTCATTGAAGTTAACAACCTAACCAAGTCGTTTGGTGATCGCGTCTTGATTGACGATCTGTCGTTTAGCGTTCCGAAAGGCGCTATCGTCGGTATCGTTGGCCCCAATGGTGCGGGTAAATCAACACTGTTCAAAATGCTCAGTGGTACCGAAACACCGGATGCGGGCACAGTAGAGGTCGGTGACACCGTGCAATTGGCCTCGGTGGATCAGTTCCGTGACAGTATGGACGACAACAAAACCGTTTACGATGAGATCTCGGAAGGTGCCGATATTATTCGCATCAATAACTTTGAGTTGCCTGCGCGTGCTTATGTCTCTCGCTTTAACTTCAAAGGAAGCGATCAACAAAAACGTATCGGCGATTTGTCCGGCGGTGAACGCAACCGCGTCCACCTGGCCAAGCTATTGAAAGCAGGCGGAAACGTACTGCTGCTCGATGAGCCAACCAACGATCTGGACGTTGAAACCCTACGCGCCTTGGAAGAAGCTCTGCTCGAGTTCCCAGGCTGCGCGATGGTTATCTCGCACGACCGCTGGTTCCTTGACCGTATCGCCACCCACATTCTGGACTATCGTGATGAAGGCCAAGTGAATTTCTTCGAAGGTAACTTTGCCGAATACACCGATTGGTTGAAGAAAACGCTGGGCGCACAAGCGGCTGAGCCACACCGCATCAAATACAAGCGCGTTGCCAAGTAACGCCGCACTCATGAGGGCAGCCAACGCTGCCCTTTTTCTTTCGGGGCGATGTAATAGGCGCCTCGCGCCCTCGCAGTCATATGGCCAACTTCCCCACCCACAAACCGCATTCCATCCGTTTAATAACGCCAAGACATCAAAAAATGTTTCAGAATCGATACGCCCACACAGATTATTAGGTCGCCCGCCATGCATCGCCTACACTTTAAGCAAAGGAATGAGGAGATGCGATCATGCCAGAGCGTAGAAAATTTTCCCGCGTGATGTATCGTGCCCCCGCGATACTCAAGCAAAATGAACAGTCGTGGCACGCACATGTACTCGACCTTTCTTTGAAAGGGGTGCTTTTGTCTCGCCCAGATAATTGGCAAGCCAACCCACAACAGACAACGTTTTCGCTGATCTTTTATCTGCATGACTCTGACGTAGAATTAGACATGGACTGCATTCTCGTCAATAACTGCGAGAATTACCTCCATCTTTATATTGATCACATTGACATTGATAGTGCCAGTCATTTAAAAAGGCTTGTTGAACTTAACGTTGGCAACGATGAGCTCCTTCATCGCGAGCTAGCGCAGTTGACCGACCCTATGACGGAGCCCGAGTCTTAGTTCCGTGTAGTCATGGGCGGTACCAAACGCAGGCCAGCAGTAACCAGTCATGACAGATCACATCCACATCGCCATCTCACACCCAAACGGTGTGAAGCATTATACGCTTTGCCCTACCCGCAAAAAGGTAGTGCAGACGTTGGCGTTGGTATTGTTGGCCGTTCTCACCGTGACCTTCGCCAGCCTCTATTTACTCTCCGAGCGTTCTACTGAAGCTGAAGCCGCCGTTAACCGTTTACGTGAAGAGCGTGCTGCATTGAATAACGAAGTGGCCATGCTGCAACAAAAACGCGATGAGCTGTCACAAACCATCGAAAACAAAGATGTCGAGCTAACCGCTCTCACCCAACGCGTCGTGACGGTAGAAGATATGTTAGGGCTACAATCGGTCGCCAAAGATGCCTCGCTGACCCATCGGCTTGATGTGGCGGCGATCAATTCTGCCGTGCGCTATACCATGCTACAGCTCATCCCCAACGGTAAACCCATCCAGAGTTATCGGCGCTCCTCCGGTTATGGCTCACGGACGCATCCGGTCACTGGCAAAGAAAAATTCCATATGGGGTTAGACTTAACCGCAGACATTGGTACGCCGGTTTATGCGCCCGCAGATGGCGTGGTGGAATACGTCAGACCCAGCCGTCGCAAAGGCTATGGCAACTTTGTAAAAATAGACCATGCCTTTGGCTTTATGACCCTCTACGCCCACCTTGATAAGTTCAACGTACGCAGTGGGCAATTCGTGAAAAAAGGGGACTTGATTGCTTGGTCAGGCAACACAGGTTTATCCACTGGCCCTCATTTGCATTACGAAGTGCGTTTTTTAGGACGGGCGCTTAACCCGCGCCGGTTTATTAAGTGGAGTGCCGAGCAGTTTGATACCTTGCTCGAAAACGAGAAGCGCGTCAGTTGGGGACATTTAGTCGCGGTGGTGGAAAATTTGGTCGAAACTCAGGTACAAGTCGCCAATATGCCAGACGCTGAGCCGCCACTGAGCACCGCGCAGCAGCGTGAGGCCGATGTGCAAACCACACCGACGAAAGCCTCCATGTAATGGAGGCCATCGCGCGATGATAAAACCGAGCGCCTTTCTTCGGTTAACTGGCCGTATCATCGCCCACCACTTCGCTATTGGTACTTGCGCTCGACTACAAGTCTTCTAACACATCCAGGGCGTCGGAGAGTTTGCTAACGCCATAAACCGTCATCCCTTCAATACGCTGTTTCGGCAAGTTTGCTTTGGGCACGACTGCTTTTTTAAAGCCATGTTTTGCCGCTTCCATCAGACGTTCTTGTCCACTTGGAACAGGGCGGATCTCCCCGGCTAAACCGACTTCACCAAAGACCACCAGCTCTCTCGGCAGCGGGCGATCCCTAAAGCTCGATATCAGCGCTAACAGCAGGGCAAGATCGGCACTGGTTTCGGTGACTTTAACCCCACCAACCACATTCACAAACACATCTTGGTCAGACATTTGCAGCCCGCCGTGTTTGTGTAAGACGGCCAGAAGTAAGGCAAGACGGTTTTGCTCTAGCCCCACCGCCACCCGGCGTGGATTGGCCAATTGTGAATAGTCGACCAAGGCTTGTAACTCTACCAATAGAGGGCGAGTGCCTTCCCACACCACCATTACCGAGCTACCGGAAGTTTGCTCCTCACCACGTGAAAGGAAAATAGCGGAGGGATTACTGACCTCTTTTAAACCCTGCCCTGTCATCGCGAACACGCCAAGTTCGTTGACCGCACCAAAGCGGTTTTTATGGCTGCGCAGCGTACGAAAACGGCTATCACTGGAGCCATCGAGTAAAATCGAACAATCAATACAGTGCTCCAGCACCTTGGGGCCAGCCAGTGTGCCATCTTTCGTCACATGCCCCACCATGAAAATCGCCACATTGTGTTGCTTGGCATAACGGGTCAAGGCTGCGGCAGACTCCCGCACCTGCGACACGCTGCCGGGCGCGGATTGCACATCCGCGACATGCATCACCTGTATCGAGTCAATCACCATGATTTTCGGTTGTTCTTTTTTGGCCACCTGGCAGATGGTTTCTACGCCCGTTTCTGACAACAGCTTCAAGCGATCTTTGGCAAGCCCCAACCGATCAGCGCGCATCGCCACTTGCTGTAATGACTCTTCCCCTGTGATGTACAAGGTCGGTAAATGGTGTGCGAGCCCGACCATGGTTTGCAACAGCAAGGTACTTTTCCCCGCGCCTGGGTTACCACCAACCAGAATAGCGGCACCAGGGACGATCCCCCCGCCGAGCACACGATCCAGCTCTTTAAAACCACTGCTCAGGCGTGGCACTTCTTGTAAATCGATATCCTGCAGGGTTTGTACTTGTCCTTCTGCGCTACCTGCATACCCGGCATACTTTTCATTGCGCGCGACCTGGGGCGATGCTGCCAGTCTTACTTCTGTAATGGTGTTCCACGCGCCACAGGCTGAGCACTGCCCTTGCCAACGGGGAAAATCCGCGCCACAGTCGTTACATACGTAGGCTCGTTTTGTTTTTGCCATTCGCTCTCCAAGACGTATGATGTCAGCTAATTCACAAAATGATTGCTATCTTATTAATTATTCCGACACTTTTTCCGACGCGTGCCGTTAATATACAAGGACAATACTTTACCAGACTTTGCCATGAAGCAGGATGATTACCAGGGACTGATTGAGCAACTGCTTCCGATGTCCCAAACCCCAAAATTTGAGGTGCTGCTCGATAAGCTAACCGCCAACGAGCCAAGCTCTGCCAAACTTCTGATCAAAATGGAGATCAGACGTTTGATGACGCCATGCAACCGTACCATCGACCTGCGTGGCAAAGTGGATGGTGAGTGTCATCAATACGAGCTCAACGGCAACAAGCATTGGCTGGATGATGTCGCGATTAACCGCTATTACGAGCGTTTGCCTTTATACAACGGGCAAATGACTCAAGGGTTGTGGGAAGATTTGCACAATACCCCTAATAACTTTCGCGTCAAACACGAACAAGAAAAGCAGACGCAGCAACAAGGAAAAGGCCCAGTCAGTGATAGCGCCCAGGCGGCATTATTACCCGAGAAACTCACCTTTGGACGTTATTTAGCGCGTAGTGAAAGCCGCATCCATTTTGCTACCCAAGTATTAATAACACTGAATACCGGCTATGAGGTACATGGGGTCACCAGCGACTTGTCTAACTCAGGCTGCCGAGTACGTGTCCCCGCGGCATTCGATTACCCGCCTAGCGCTGAAGTCATCGTTCGGTTCACAGCACTGGCGCAAAAGTATCAAGACCCCGATCTGGAACAAGGGCTGAGTTATCGCATTATTGGCGTCGATCAAAACAAAGAGTCCACCAGCAGTGCTTGGCTACGCTTACGGCTTGACACCAGCAGTGACGCGATTAAGCAGGCCCTCGATGCAGAAATGGCCTCGCCCGACTTTCGTGGCAAACAAGATGGGGAGGACAAGCTACTCACTCTCAAGCTGCAAAGCTATGAACAATCCTTCTTGCATCACACCAGCGTGCTACCGCTTTACTTTGCGCAAGACAAGTTAGAGTACGTATTACAAACGCGGCAAAATCGAGAGCTATGGGATTACTGGCACGACAGCCGCAATCAACCTGTCATTAATCATATTTTCGATGCACAGCGCTTGTCACTGCTGCAAGTGGAAGGGGCGTCAACCAGCCAGCTATTGTTATATTGCTTTTATGTAGAGAAAAACAAACAGCGTTTTTTCTATTCCGCTTCGCCCAGCGAAATGAGCGAAGATGAGCGCCACCTGTTCTGGCAACTGGGTGCCAAGCGCCATTCATGGCGGGTGTTTAAGGTGACCATGTCAGCCATAAACGCGGGTGACATTGAACGGCTACAAGATGTGTCGCCTGATTGGCTGAATACGCTCAAAACCCTGACTCATGTCGCGTTGGTGCAAGATGTGACTCATACCGAAAGCAAGGAGAGTTATTTAACCCACCCCAAACCGTCGTTATCCAGTCAAGCCTTGCGACGCTTTTTGCACCAACGTAATCCAGTTTGTCTTGCCCAGCTCATCTCTTCTGACCGTCAACCACAACGTCGTGAACCACGTTATGCCTATCGCTCTGAGGTATCACTGGTGCATTCAGAACAGGGAGCGCTGAAGGGAAAACTGGTCGATTTTTCCTCGGGTGGGTTGAACCTGAAACTGGCGCAGCCTTTTCAAGGTGCGAAAGATGACTTGGTGTCTGTATCACTCGATGCGTTTGTCAATATTGACCCTCGTGCGCCTCTCGTCGATATGCCGTATCAAGTCATTCGAGTGAGTCCCAAACGAGACAATATCCAACTCAAGCTTACCACTGAAGCGCCCAACACCCGTCGTCGCCAGTACCTTCGCCGCTTGATTGAACACAACCTCGACAAACTGACCGTGCTGGATGAGCGTTTACCCGACCCTCCCTTGGTTTGGGCCATGCACCAATTATTGCTTACGCGCTTAACCGTACAACCCTACTTTATTCGACGCGACAACGGTGTACTCTCGGTGCCCGCAGTGGGTATCAACCTGCCCCCCAGCCGTTTGCACCGCTTTCTCGAGCGCGCAGGCGGCGGTCGCCAACTGTCTTTTTATCCGGTGTTCGGGGATAAGATTCTCACCCGCACTCATGAAGTCACTCGCCCCTCGCAGCCTCTTAAAGAGCTGGTGCGCGAATACTTTGTCTGGATAGACATGCAAGATGATAAGGTGCGCGCCGTCCATACCTTTGCCGATAGTGAATTTGAATCAGACGACGCAAGGCGTAAGTTCATCCAGTTGGCGCAAAAAGGCGGCGCATTCGCGGTGCTACGCAATCGGATGACACCGCTAGCCCATGCTGAACAAGATATTGATGCCACCCAGTTATCCACGTTACTCAAACGCGATACCCACAAAGCACGCCAGCTAGAAGACGAATTTGTTGCCTTGTGTGCCTACGGTGAGTTGGTCGATGTGACCGATGAAGTGCTAATGCGCCTGGGACGATAACCGCAGGCGACATACGACGATATCGACCGAGGCAACAGCAAAGAGAGGATGGCACCGAGTGGGTGCCACACCCTTTACCCTATTAGCGTGGCTGCCAACTAATGCGATTTCGAATACTGGCAGAGAGCACGCACAACACCCCCCCCAACCACGCATGTTTGACCGCAGCTTGCGCTTTCGCATTCACTTTGGGTTTAGCATGATACGCAATGCCGAGACCCGCAGCGTCCATCATCGCCAAGTCATTGGCGCCATCGCCTACAGCCAACGTGTTCTCTGGCGCGATATCGTACTTTTGTGCCAACATGGTTAACACATCCGCTTTTCGTTGCGCATCCACCACTGTCCCGTCTACCTCGCCGGTGAGTTGACCATCACGGCATCCAAGCTGGTTCGACACGGCATAATCCAAGCCTAATCGCTGTTGAAGATGATCAGAAAAATGGGTGAAACCGCCAGAAGCAATCGCCACATACCAGCCGTGGGCTTTTAAACTGGCCACTAAGCTCACCATTTCTGGCATCAACGGCAACTGCGCTTTCACTGTCTCAAGTATCGCCGCGTCAGCGCCTTTCAACGCCGCCACGCGTTGACGTAAGCTTGCCTCAAAATCAAGTTCGCCCAACATGGCACGCTCGGTGACCGCAGACACCGCGTCTCCAACCCCAGCGAGTGCCGCAATCTCATCAATACACTCTATCTCTATTGCGGTGGAGTCCATGTCAAACACTGCCAAACCAGGTCTGCTTAAATCCGGCAGGGCCTGTAAATCGGCGCAGTCAAGCGCGAGTGCCTCAATCACGGTACGATGTTCATCCGTCAGTTCACCGCGGATCAATAACACCTCATACGGCCCAACACGCCAGCCGTCGACGACCTCAACGTCATCACCGGTAAAAAAACGGATATCGTCGAGCTGACGGGGGTCGATGGCTTTAGCAAACACAATCCACCCGCCATGCCGGTGGCGAGAGAAAAACGGCGTGGTGATGGAAGGAAAGCGACAGTAGAGTTGCGGTGAACGGTGAATTGCCAACGGTTTGGCCTTATCCATGGTCAATATTTTCCTTTCGGTTTCCAAGCAAGCTTGGTGAATGAATCAATCACAATGAGGCTGTGATACCATAAAAACCGTAGTAAGCTCCAGTGCTAATTGACTCTGTTTATCTGGCTTTGAGGAAGGTATGTTTTCAATTTCGCGCAAAACACTACGGCGGGTGACTTGGTGGAGTCTTTTGCTCATGACCATGGGGACTATTGCCGCTTTGATGCTTTACAGCACCACACTCAGCCAGCGTCAGTACCAAGCGCTATACCAGCAAACGGACCAATTAGCCCAGCTAATGACCCGCCAAGTGGGTGTGCAAGCCTATGATGCCTTAGTGGATAAGAATTACCAGCCTTTACAAGCCATGGCTGATGAGCTGGCAACCGAGCCGTTAATTCGCGATGCCAGTTTCTATCAGCTCAACGGCAGCCCTGTCGTGCGCTCAACCAACGCCTTACCGTTGGAAACAGCCGTTGGGTTGACCACTCCGCTGGGGTTGGAAAGCCAAGGACGACAGCAACTGATGACACCAATCAGCCGTGATGGCGACATTGTCGGTTTTCTCCGCCTCACCGTTGAGCATCACTCCGTTATCAATGAAGCCAAAAAGCAGCTGCAATCGAACATGACCGAATTTCGCTTCCTCATCGGCCTCGCACTCCTATTGGGAGCGCTATTGATGGCAATACTCACTCGTCGTTCTGCGCGTTTATCTTGGTAAAACGGCAAATTGGTAAAGCGGCAAAGACACGGCGATCAGGGCAATAAACCGAGATAAAAAAAGAGATGGCCGTTCGCCATCTCTTTTTATCTAGGGAAGTGGTCAACGCGTTACAGGAACGACTTCCCGTAATCCATTGGTGATACATCAAAGTATTCCGCCAAGGACTGACCAATATCCGCGAACGTTTCGCGTCGACCGAGTGAGCCCGCTGGCACTTTTTTGCCGTAGACCAATGCAGGGATATGCTCACGGGTGTGATCAGTACCAGGCCAAGTTGGATCGCAACCATGGTCAGCCGTTAGCAATAACACATCGTCTTCTTCAAGCATGTCCATGATTTCGGGTAAGCGACGGTCAAAGTACTCCAGTGCCGCGGCATAACCGGCAACGTTGCGGCGGTGGCCGTACGCCGAGTCAAAGTCAACAAAGTTGGTGAAAACCAAGCTGTTGTTGCCTGCTCCTTTGATCGCGTCTTTGGTTGCATCAAACAACGCTTCTAAGCCTGTGGCTTTGATTTTCTTGGTGATACCGCAATGCGCGTAAATGTCTGCAATCTTACCAATCGAGATCACATCACCGCCTTTTTCTTCCACCAGCTTTTGTAGCACGGTAGGAGAAGGTGGCTCGACAGACAAGTCACGGCGGTTGCCGGTACGCTCAAACTGACCTTTTGCTGGCCCGATGAAAGGACGGGCGATCACGCGACCGATGTTATAGTCTTCCAGTTCTTCGCGCACGATCTGGCACAGCTCATACAGGTTATCTAGCCCGTAGGTTTCCTCATGGCACGCGATTTGGAACACCGAGTCCGCCGAGGTATAGAAAATCGGCTTACCCGTTTTCATGTGCTCTTCGCCCAGATCGTCCAGCACTTGCGTGCCCGATGCATGGCAGTTACCGAGATAGCCAGGTACGCCCGCTCGTTCAACAATGCGATCAAGCAGCGCTTGTGGGAAGCTGTTCGTCAAGTCTGAGAAGTAACCCCACTCAAACAAGACAGGCACACCGGCAATTTCCCAGTGACCAGACGGTGTGTCTTTACCCGAAGACAGCTCTTTAGCATGTGCGTAAGCACCGATAATCTCTGCATGTGAATCCAAGCCTTCTGGGAAGTAACCTGACGACTCTTCACACGCTTTACCCAAGCCCAACTTGGTCATGTTAGGCAAAGACAAGGGGCCTTGACGATCCGCATTATCCGCTTCGCCTTTCGCACACGCTTGAGCAATGTGGCCCAAGGTGTTTGCACCTTGGTCACCGAATTTGACGGCGTCTTCAGTGGCGCCAATACCAAATGAGTCTAAAACTAATACAATTGCGCGTTTCATGATCGCCTCCATTAGACGTCTTGTAAGCTGATGCGACGATAAACGTCTGGTGTTGCACTCGGCGCCTCATCAGCGACTTTCACTGCGGCTCGCACCGCATTCGCCGCTTGTTGCCATTGCTCTTCAGTCTGAGCATGGAGCATGGCGAGCGGGGTGTGCTCATCCACTTGTTGCCCCAGACGAATCATTTCGTTCAACCCAACGGCATAATCAATTTTATCGCTGGCAACCCGACGGCCGCCACCTATTTCTATAATAGCCATGCCCAATGCCCGTGTATCCATGGCACTGGCAATGCCTGATTGCTCGGCATAGACAGGTTTGATCACAGATGCAGTCGCGAGGTATTGATCCGGCGACTCAACAAAATCTGCCGGGCCACCTAGTCCTGCGATCATCTTGGCAAAACACTCGGCAGCACGACCGCTATCCAGTGCCTGATCCAGTTTTTGTTTTGCTTGATTCACATCGGTTGCCAATCCACTGACCACCAACATGTCGGCGCATAGCGCCATAGTCACATTGTACAAACGTGGGTTACGGTAACGACCGGTCAAAAAGTCAACGGCTTCTTTGACTTCTAATGCGTTGCCGGCCGACGATGCTAATACTTGGTTCATGTCCGTCAACAACGCACTGGTTTTAGTGCCGGCACCGTTTGCCACACCTACAATCGATTTGGCCAATGCCTCTGAGTCTTCATACGTCGGCATGAACGCACCCGATCCAACCTTGACGTCCATCACCAAAGCATCCAGGCCTGCGGCCAGCTTTTTCGACAGAATCGACGCGGTGATCAGAGATATGTTGTCGACCGTGGCCGTTACATCGCGGGTGGCATACACACGTTTATCCGCAGGCGCTAATGAGCCGGTTTGCCCAATGATCGCCACACCGGCATCGCGGGTCACATCACCAAACACTTGGTTGCTTGGCATGATGTTATAACCGGGAATGGATTCCAGTTTGTCCAGCGTGCCGCCAGTGTGGCCCAAACCGCGACCTGAGATCATCGGCACATATCCCCCACAGGCAGCAACCATGGGCCCCAGCATCAGTGAGGTGACATCGCCCACCCCACCAGTTGAATGCTTATCAACCACAGGGCCATCAAATTGCATGTGAGACCAATCTAAGGTCATGCCAGAGTCGCGCATCGCACAGGTCAGTGCCACTCGCTCATCCATGGTCATGTCATTAAAGTAAATCGCCATCGCAAACGCGGCAATTTGCCCTTCTGAGACCGACTCATCGGCGACACCTTGAATAAACGCGTAGATTTCTTGTTTGCTCAACGCAAGGTTGTCACGTTTTTTACGAATAATCTCTTGAGGTAAGATCATGCTTCCTCCTTACCGGCAAATGGGCAAGGCCTACCTTGCCCTGGGTATCGATTGACAATCGACAGTTAATAACCGCCTTCAGCTGCTTTTTCACCTTCGCCCAAGGTGTGCAGCAGGTTTGCCAGTAAGCTAGAAGCACCAAAACGGTAGTGACGGCTATCAGCCCATTGTTCACCAAGAATACGGTCAGCCATTGCCAAGTATTGCTGTGCGTCTTCAGCGGTACGTACACCGCCCGCAGGTTTAAAGCCAACAGTCTCAGCCACGCCTTTATCGTTAATCACGTTGAGCATGATCTCCGCCGCTTCTGGGGTGGCATTCACCGCCACTTTCCCCGTGGAGGTTTTGATAAAGTCAGCGCCTGCATCAATGGCAATCTCAGAGGCGCGTTTGATCAGTGCTTCGCTTTTGAGTTCACCGGTTTCGATGATCACTTTAAGCAATACATCACTGCCACACGCGGCTTTACATTGTTTGACCAGCTCAGCACCTACTTGTTCATCACCTGCAATCAGCGCGCGATACGGGAACACCACATCAACCTCATCGGCGCCGTAAGCGACGGCTGCCTTCGTTTCTGCCACCGCAATATCAATATCATCATTACCGTGAGGGAAATTGGTCACGGTGGCGATACGCACCTCTGGCGTGCCTTGTTCGCGCAGTGTTTTCTTGGCGATAGGGATAAAGCGCGGATAGATGCAAATCGCTGCAGTATTACCAACGGCGGTTTTCGCGTTCTGACACAGGCTGATCACCTTTTCATCGGTATCATCATCGTTCAGTGTCGTCAGATCCATCAGTTTTAGTGCGCGTAGGGCCGCGGTTTGTAATTCGTTCATTGGTTATCTCCAGTCCTCATTCTTTTGCCAAACAGGTATAGGGTTGGCCACTGTATTAACAACCGGTTCTGTTTTCCGGTCATTGCTCAGCGGACTTGGCTCCATGAAGTTTGAGGCTGGACATCGCGCCGCCTTCAACCAACCATCCTTGTTGCCGCGTGCAAATACCTGGGTATTTGCGGTTTCGCCGTTGGACGTTTCTGATTGGGCTAGCCACACCTTGTTGCTAACCATGAGAGGAAAATAAGGATTGTGGCGCCAGCAAACTTTGACGGCGTTCACTTATTTTACCAACGCCGTTTCAGCAAAACTAGATTTTACCGTTCATGTTGAAAAATACACTGTTGCGCGGTGGAACCAATCTTTCTAACTGAAAAAACGCGCCACAATCCACTGATAGCCGACGCCGCCCAAATACACCCCGACAATGCCCATCACCCCGGATAAGACAGGCGGTGCGGGGATGGGGAGTTTGATCGCACTAAACAATACGCCCACTAAAAAACCGGCCACGAGGGCGAGAAGAACTTCCTGCATGGTTTTACCTTATGTTGTCACAAGCCTCTATTGATGAGTATACACCCCTCAGCAAGGACGGGTGGTTGAAGCATACTCATAACGTAAGCCCAATAAAAAACGCCACACAGGCAGCCTGTGTGGCGTTTTGATTAACATGATGTGCTATCGCGATAAGACGATTAGCCCGCCAAGGTTAAGGTAACAAATAGACCCGCAATGGTCGCTGCCATCAAGTTAGACAAGGTACCGGCGATCACCGCTTTTACACCGAAGCGTGCAATTTCTGGGCGACGGTTTGGCGCGAGGCCACCCAAGCCACCCAGCAAGATAGCCACAGACGACAAGTTAGCGAAACCACACAGAGCAAACGAGATAATCGCTTTGGTTTTCTCTGTCATTTCCATACCTGTTGCTGCAACAACTTGCGCACCATCACCAAGGTATTGCGTGAAGTTCAAGTAAGCCACGAATTCGTTAACCACGATCTTCTGACCGATGAAAGAGCCTGCGACCACCGCTTCTTCCCATGGCACACCGATAAGGAATGCAAACGGGGCGAACAGGTAACCCAAGATCAGCTCCAGCGTGATGTCTGGGTAACCGAACCAGCCACCGATACCGCCTAGCATGCCGTTAATCAGGGCAATCAAACCAATGAAGGCAAGTAGCATAGCACCAACGTTAAGCGCCAGTTGCATACCTGATGAAGCGCCGCCTGCGGCTGCATCAATCACGTTCGCTGGCTTCTCTGCGCCTTCAGCGGTCGCGTCAGCCATCTGCTCGACCGGCTCGTCGGTTTCAGGTTTGATGATTTTCGCAAACAGTAGACCACCAGGTGCGGCCATGAATGATGCCGCAATCAAGTACTCAAGCGGAACACCCATAGAGGCATAACCGGCCAGTACGCCACCAGCAACCGACGCCAGACCACCACACATGACCGCGAACAGCTCTGACTGTGTCATGCGAGGTACGAATGGACGGATCACCAATGGCGCTTCGGTTTGTCCGACAAAGATGTTAGCGGTTGCTGACATAGACTCGGCACGTGAGGTACCCAGTGCTTTTTGTAGACCACCACCGAGCACGTTGATCACAACCTGCATAATACCCAGGTAGTAAAGCACGCTGATCAGTGATGAGAAGAAGACAATAACTGGCAGAACTTTCAGTGCGAAGACGAAACCGCCACCGCCGAACAGTTCAAACATTTTGTCAGAAACCAGCCCACCAAAGATGAAGCTGATCCCTTCGTCACCGTATGCGATGACGTTAGCAACGTATTGTGATGCGCCGTACAGAATGTCGCGTCCGACATCGACATACAGTACGAAAGCACCGAAAAAGAGTTGGATAGCGAATGCGCCACCCACGGTACGGAGGTTAATGGCTTTGCGGTTATCGGAAAGAAGAACAGCTATCCCTAGCAGTACAACCATCCCGATCACGCTCATCAGCAGGCTCATAGTATTGGCATCCTCAAAGTAAAAAGTTGGCGTCTCGACAAAGTGGAATTTGGTTTCCGGGAGAGATTATACGCATCACAGTCACATTAAAGTAATATTCCAATCACAGTTCGCTGTAAAACTATTTTGTAATGCATCAATAAGTATGACTTTGATCTAGTTTTGTGAGCTTATGCAACCGCAAACGTTTGTCTTTTGCCCGTTCCCGCTCAATCAAAGCCAAACAATCTTTCAGCGTTGTCTGATGTTTCAGCCACCAGATGATCTCTGTCACAGCTTTTTAACGCTGCCACCACATCAGCAACCCGTGATACCTGAGAGGGTGTGTTCAGTTTTCCTTGAAATCCTGCCAAAGGCATGTCGGGGGCATCGGTTTCAAGGACGAGGTGCTCCAAAGGTAGCTGTGCAATGGCGCGGCGAGTTTTTTGCGCGCGAGAATAGGTTACGGTGCCGCCAACCCCGAGCATCAAACCCGCATCAATAAACTGTTTACCCTGCTGTTCACTGCCACTGAACGCATGTAACACCCCGCGTACGCCTGGGTAGGCTTTAACGGTGCGTAATAATTGGTTATGCGCTTTGCGGCTATGCAGAATAATGGGGAGATCATAGTGGCGTGCGAGCCAAAGCTGCCCCTCCAATAGCGCTTGCTGGCGCTGCTGAGCGGCATCCTGGTTCGCGAAAAAAAAGTCGAGCCCGGCTTCTCCGACAGCGACACAGCGCGCAGGACGCGCGGCCAGTGCCTGATCAAGTTTATCTAGGCTGGTGTCAGTGTGAACATCGAGAAAACATGGGTGCAGCCCTAGCCCCGCGTAAACGCCTTGTAAGCGTTCAGTCAACGACAGCACTGCTGACCAGTTACTCTCGCTAACACCGGGGACCACCATCCGCATCACACCGCTTTCGCGTGCCGCCTGCCAGTATCGCTCCGGGGCGTCTCGAAACGGAGAAAAGTCAAAATGGCAATGGGTATCAATCATGCTGAGACGTTTGTGTGGGGGGTGTATTTTCTGAGCGCTTGATAGGCACACAGCTTCGGCGGTTATCCTCGCCCAGCCCCATTCGCTGACACCAGGCATCGTAACGTGCCACCCAACGTTTAATACGCGCAATCATCATTATTGGCATCCTTGCTTTGTAAACCTTATGCCATTAAAAAGCCGTCTGGTTACAGACGGCAGTATAGCATGGGGGCGAACTTGGAGAGCGTTACCTTTCCCTGGTGCGTGTTTTTCGCCACACGGGGGGACTCAGTCTTCGCCCTCTACCGATTAGTGTTCGCGGGTCGCTCTGAGATCAATATCCGGGAAGCGCTCTTGCGTAAGGTTCAGGTTAACCATGGTCGGCGCAATGTACGTCAAGTTGTCGCCACCATCCAAAGCCAAGTTCGCTTGGTTTTTACGCTGAAATTCGTCCAGCTTCTTCTCATCCTTGCACTCCACCCAACGCGCGGTGGCCACATTAATCGGCTCATACAAGGCATCCACGTTGTATTCAGCTTTCAAGCGAGCTACCACCATATCGAACTGGAGGACACCAACCGCTCCGACAATTAAGTCGTTCGATTGCAACGGACGGAACACCTGTACCGCACCTTCCTCAGACAGCTGAATCAAACCTTTAAGCAGCTGCTTTTGACGCAATGGATCTTTGAGGCGGATCCGACGGAAGAGCTCTGGGGCAAAATTCGGGATCCCCGCAAATTTCAGATCTTCTCCTTGCGTAAAGGTATCACCAATTTGAATGGTGCCATGGTTGTGCAAGCCAATAATGTCGCCAGCAAACGCATCTTCAGCCCGTGACCGATCCCCTGCCATAAAGGTCACCGCATCGGAAATATTCACTTGCTTACCTAAACGTACATGGCGCAGTTTCATTCCTTGCTGATACTTGCCGGAAACAATGCGCATAAACGCGATCCGGTCACGGTGACGTGGGTCCATATTGGCTTGAATTTTAAACACAAATCCCGAGAACTTCTCCTCGTCAGCCTTGACCTCACGGTCATGGGTCGGGCGCGCCATGGGCTTGGGTGCCCACTCAGTCAAGCCATCCAGCATATGATCCACTCCAAAGTTACCCAGTGCGGTACCGAAGAAAACAGGCGTGAGTTCACCGCTTAAAAACAGCTCATGGTCGAACGCATGAGACGCGCCCATCACCAGTTCCAGCTCATCACGCAAATCTTGCGCAATGTCTGCACCGATCGCATCATCCAATTCAGGATTATCCAAGCCTTTGATGATACGTGCTTCCTGGATGGTATGGCCTTGGCCAGATTGATATAGAATGCTTTCGTCACGATGAATGTGATACACACCTTGGAAACCTTTCCCGCAACCAATCGGCCAAGATACCGGCGCACACGCAATATTGAGCTCACTTTCTACTTCATCAAGCAGCTCCATTGGGTCGCGGATATCACGGTCAAGTTTGTTCATGAAGGTGATGATCGGTGTATCACGTAAACGGGTGACTTCCATCAGCTTACGGGTACGATCCTCGACACCTTTCGCCGCATCAATCACCATTAAACACGAATCGACAGCAGTCAGTGTCCGGTACGTATCTTCCGAAAAGTCTTCGTGCCCTGGGGTATCAAGCAGGTTCACTAAGCAGTCGTTGTAAGGAAATTGCATCACCGAGGTGGTGACAGAGATACCACGCTCTTTTTCCATGTCCATCCAATCAGACTTCGCATGTTGGTTAGAGCCACGCCCTTTCACGGTGCCTGCCGTTTGAATGGCACGTCCGAATAACAGCACCTTTTCGGTGATGGTGGTTTTACCCGCATCTGGGTGCGAGATAATCGCAAACGTGCGGCGTTTATCAACTTCCTGTTGCAGCAGTGTATTTGACATAGCAGGTTATCTTCTTGTTGGCTTCAGGCGGCAATCAGGCGCCAGCTGAGGAGGTCATTCACAAAGGTGGCGTATTTTCGCTGATCTTGTAGTCAGCTTCAATTCACAAATCTGACTTCGCCGTGTTATCTGCATCCTTTAGGGTCAATATTGCTTGCCAAACACATCACAAATGTTGCCATTTGACCGCCTCGTGGTGTCGTTATCGGCCAAGCACGTGTATAATTAGCGCCACTTTCAGCTGTAACACAGTCAACAACGTCGACCATAAGGTCGCGACTATTGACAGCATACCGCCCACGAAGGCCAAACAGCCGCGCAGCGTGCTGTCATTAGTCGCGATGGTGAGCAGCTGAAAGCCAACACTTAGTGAGATAAACCAACGGGTTTATCCCTTAGCAACAAGGAAATAATCTGTGAATCCAATCGTAAAAACATTCCAATACGGCAATCATACAGTGACATTGGAAACAGGCGTGATGGCACGTCAGGCCAATGGTGCTGTCATGGTCAGCATGGACGATACCTCGGTATTCGTTTCTGTCGTCGGTAAAAAAGAAGCGGCTGAAGGCCAAAGCTTCTTCCCATTGACGGTCAACTACCAAGAGCGTACCTACGCCGCAGGTAAAATCCCAGGTGGTTTTTTCAAGCGCGAAGGCCGCCCTTCTGAGTCAGAAACACTGACCGCACGTCTGATTGACCGCCCTATCCGTCCGCTATTCCCGGACTCGTTCAAAAACGAAGTACAGATCATCGCAACCGTCGTATCTGTTAACCCAGCGGTTAGCCCTGATATCGTTGCCATGCTGGGTACCTCGGCAGCACTGGCCATCTCAGGCATCCCATTCAACGGCCCTATCGGCTCTGCACGCGTCGGCTACATCAATGATGAACTCGTGCTTAACCCAAGCCCAGCAGAGCTAGACGAGAGTAAACTTGACCTCGTTGTGGCCGGGACCGAAGGTGCGGTGCTGATGGTAGAGTCTGAAGCTGACCGCCTAAGCGAAGAGCAAATGCTGCAAGCTGTGATGTTTGGTCATGAGCAACAGCAAACCGCGATCAACGCAATCAAAGAATTTGCCGCCGAAGTGGGTACGCCTACTTGGGATTGGCAAGCGCCGGAAGTTAACGCTGCGCTACAAACCCGTGTGGCTGAAATGGCACAGGGCCCACTGGCTCAAGCATACCAAATCACTGAAAAAATGGCCCGTTACGAGCAAATTGGTCAGGTGAAGCAGGAAGTGGTGGCTGCACTACTCGGCGAAGACGAGACCTTGGATGAGCGTGAAATCCTAGGCATGCTTGGCGACCTGGAAAAGAAAGTCGTGCGTAGCCGTATCATTGCGGGTGAACCCCGTATTGATGGCCGTGAAAAAGACATGGTCCGTGCCCTCGACGTGCGTACGGGCGTATTACCACGTACTCACGGCAGCGCCTTGTTTACCCGTGGTGAAACACAAGCATTGGTCACCGCCACACTCGGTACTCAGCGTGACGCGCAAACCATCGACTCGATCATGGGTGAGCGCCAAGAAGGCTTCATGCTGCACTACAACTTCCCTCCTTACTGTGTCGGTGAAACCGGTTTTGTTGGCTCACCAAAGCGCCGCGAAATCGGCCATGGTCGCCTAGCGAAGCGCGGTATTGCAGCGGTTCTACCAAGCCAAGATGAATTCCCATACACACTGCGTGTGGTATCTGAGATCACAGAATCCAACGGCTCTTCCTCAATGGCTTCTGTCTGCGGCACCTCCTTGGCGCTGATGGATGCCGGTGTACCTGTGAAAAAATCAGTGGCCGGTATCGCCATGGGTCTGGTGAAAGAAGACAACGATTTCGTTGTGCTTTCTGACATCTTGGGTGATGAAGATCACTTAGGTGACATGGACTTTAAAGTGGCTGGGACGGATGACGGTGTCACTGCGTTGCAGATGGACATCAAAATCGAAGGGATCACTAAAGAGATCATGCAAATCGCATTGAACCAAGCTAAAGGCGCACGTTTACACATCCTGGATGTGATGGACCAAGCCATCGGCTCGGCACGCGACGATATCTCTGAGTTCGCGCCTCGTATCCACACCATGAGCATCAACCCAGATAAGATCCGCGATGTCATTGGTAAAGGTGGCGCCGTGATCCGTCAGCTTACCGAAGAAACTGGCACCACCATTGAAATCGACGACAACGGCACAGTGAAAATTGCGGCCACCGACGGTGAAGCTGCCAAAGATGCCATTTCACGCATCGAAGCACTCACTGCAGAAGTCGAAGTGGGCCGTATCTATACCGGTAAGGTTCAGCGTATCGTTGACTTCGGTGCCTTCGTCTCAGTAATTGGCGGCAAAGATGGTCTGGTTCACATTTCTCAAATCGCTGATCAACGCGTTGAGAAGGTGTCTGATTATCTCGAAATCGGCCAAGAAGTGGACGTGAAAGTGCTGGAAGTTGACCGTCAAGGTCGTATCCGCTTGAGCATGAAAGAAGCGGCGGCAGAAAAAGCCCCCGCTGCTGATGCTGCGCCAGCAGAAGAAGCACCAAGCACTGACGCTTAGAGTCATATCGTCATTCATGATATAAAGGGGGCTGAGGCCCCCTTTTTTTTACACGGAGATGCGCCTTCATGACCTTTTTTATTCAGCCACGGGCGGTGTTTTACAAGCCTCTGGCGATACTGGCGCTGTTACTATTAACAGGCTGCACCAGCCAGTGGACATTTCCTCCTATGGCCGTCCCTTTACAGCCTACCCTGCAGCAGGAAGTGCACCTAGCACGGATTGATCAGCTGCTTGCGCGCAATGATTTGAGTGACGACGCACGCGCCCAATTGCATTATGAGCGTGGACTGATGCACGACAGCTTGGGGATGCGCGATTTGGCACGATTGGACTTTAACCAGTCTCTCTCACTAAAGCCGGATCAACCTGATGTGTTCAATATTCTTGGGGTCTATTTTACTCAAAACGGCCACTATGATGCTGCCTACGAGGCCTTTGACTCAACGTTAGAGCTGGATAATAGCCACAGCTATGCCGCGCGTAATCGTGGGATCGCCTTGTACTACGGCGGTCGCTATCGCCTGGCCCATCAAGACTTACTCCATCACTACCAAGAAGATCGCGACGATCCTTATCGCCTCATTTGGCTTTATTTAGTGGAACGCGATTGGAAGGGGGAAACCAAGGCGCAACAAGCGCTGGCAACGCGAAAAGCGAATGCAGAAGCTTCGGGTTGGGGTTGGCAGCTTGTCGATATGTACCTCGGTAAGCTCAGTGAGCGTGAGCTGCTGGAGCAACTTGCCTCGCAAGGTGAAGACAATGAACTGCTAGCAGAACGTTTATGTGAAGCTTACTTTTACCTTGCTAAACGCTATCAATTCCAGGGCGACAACGATCGCGCCGTGGCATTGTATAAGCTTGCCATGTCGGGCAACGTGTATGAGTTTGTCGAACACCGCTATGCGTTACTTGAGCTCAACCGACTCGCCTACCGTCGACCATAGCGCCTCACTCGATAGTGCCTCAAGCATAAAAATAGAGCAGGATCACTGCTCTATTTTTGATCATGAGTAATACCAACAGGTATCCGGTTAGCTTGTCTGCGTACTGGGCGCCAAGGCCTGTGGTGGTTGCTTGTGGGGCTTACTTTTCAGCAATAGCTTTTCAAACTCATGCTTAGGCATGGGCGAGTGAAAATAATACCCTTGAATCGTGTCACAGTGCAGGTTAGTGAGCACTGACGCCTGCTGACGGGTTTCGACCCCCTCTGCCACCACGGTCATTTCCATGGCTCGGCCGAGATGAATAATGCTTTCCACCAGCGTCACCTGTTTACTCAAGGCATCCATATCGTGAATAAACGCACGGTCAATCTTAAGCTCATCAAGCGGAAAACGGGCAAGGTAAGACAAGGATGAGTAGCCGGTGCCAAAATCGTCAATCGAGAGGGCAAAGCCCAGTGATTTGATCGCATTGAGCATATTCAGCGCATGCTCATCGTTTTTCATCACCGCGCTTTCCGTTAACTCAAAAGTAATATCTTCTGGTGTCGCCCCCGTGGCTTTAATCAGCTTTTCCATGTGCTCAGTTAGCTTGGGGCTGCTAAATTGCTCTGGCGATAAGTTAATCGCTACCCGTCCCGGCAATATGCCTTGTTGACGCCAGCGACGCACGTTTTGGAAGACCTCGCGCATCACATGACGGCCGAGCGCTTCAATCAGTCCGCAGCGCTCTGCGACCGGAATAAAACGCCCAGGACTGATATAGCCCTCAACTGGGTGTTTCCAACGCACTAAGGCTTCAGCACCGTTGATACGATAATCACTGGCACTGACCTTAGGTTGATACCACACTTCCAGGCCGTTATTTTGTAAGGCCTTTTGTAGCTCGATTTCCAACCACAGCCGCATCCGTGCCTCTTTACTCATGCTGTCATGATAGGCGACCACACGGTTTCGACCTTGCTCTTTGGCCTCATACATCGCGGTATCCGCATTTTGCAGCAGCTGGCGGGCGTCTTTACCATCGTCGGGATAACGCACCATCCCCACTGAACACGCCAAGTACTTACTAAAATAATGCAATTCAAAAGGCTGACTAATGGCCCCGACCACTTTGTCAGCCAACTGATCAGGTGCATCTTTCGTTGCAGGCTTAGGAAGCAACACCGCAAACTCGTCACCGCCTAAGTGGCCAATGATAGTATCTGCCGAGAGCAAGGCGCGTAAGCGCTGAGCAATATCCTGAAGCACACGATCGCCGACATGGTGTCCGAGAGAATCATTGATATTTTTAAAATTATCGACATCAAGGTACAACATGGCCAATGGCGTTTGTGCCTTGATCAGCCTATCCAGCTCTCGACTGAACCCGTAGCGGTTATAAAGACCTGTTAATGCATCCGTATAAGCGGATTGTTGCTCACCGACTTTGCTGACATCCTCTTTTTCGGTGGGCTTTAAGCGCTTAACCGACGAGTCAGTGATTGTCGGCTGTAGGCGCAGCATATGCGCTTTTTTGCCCAAAAGATGGATCGGTGATTGGCACACGGTCAGCGGCGCGCTGTTTTTTGCACTCACCACCGACACACCTTGCCCATGGGGCGCACGCAATAGGCTGTCAATAGTGGTGGTCGTTGCCTCTGCCACCACAAGATAGTCTGATAAAGGTTCACCCATCAGCGCGTCGATACTACCGACGCCCAGTAGCCCAGCCGCCGCAGGGTTCGCTGATAAGATACAGCCATCTTCAACCACGCAGCAGCCGTCATCGATAAGTTGACTAAGATGGTGGTATTTTTCCTCCGCCTCTTCGAGCGCACTGGCTAATACTTGGCGTTCGGATGTATCTGCGGCATGAAAGATCACGCAGGGCTTACCACTTTCATCAGCGACATTTGGTAATGGTGCAACACTGAAGTGAAAGCTAGCACTATGGTAGTTGTCAGTAAGAAGCACCTCTCCCTCGGCGCATTCACCCCGTCTGGCTTTGTCATAATGCGGTTTGACCGACTGATAAAACGCCTCACCTAGGGTATCGATATCGGATAACCCTTTTAACGACGGCAAGGCCAGGCCAGACAGCTCGCTGTAGCGTTGGTTGGCGTAAAGATAGCAATCATTGCTGTCGAGAATGGCAAAAAGAAACGGACTGTTATCGGTTAAGCAGTAGAACCAATCATTTAACGACGATATTGGCATGAAAAGCTCACATCTGGGAATCACTCTCGACCATCTCATTGTCGAGACAAGCGTCTCATATATTAGACACTTTTAACTTTGTTGTCAGTAGCACTTTATGAGGCACGCGTCATGGGTTCAAGCTTTTCTCACTATATACCGCATATTTTACTGTAAAAATAGATAAAGGACTCAAAATCAGCAAACAGGGGAGACTGTGTCGCCATATTGCACAATTTGCTGACTATTTATGCATTTAGCTGCGTAAGCATCAAACACAAACGACAGTCTCCTCTTGCACGGGATCGGGAATCCGTTATTCTGGCTACACCATTTAATAACCACTACCTCTGTGATGATGATACGTACAGAAGCGCCCGCCGACCTGGTTCGACTAGACGGTTGGTGGCGAGAGACGCTAATGCGCCCCATGCAAGCCGATCAGCTCCAACAGCTGCGCGAAACGGGGCAGATCTCGCTTTCTCTCCTTGCAACTGATGATATGGGAGAGATATTAGGGCACATTGCCATCACCGACGCTCAAACCGCCAATAACACCCAAGAAATTACGTTATGGCATAGCCCAGATGCAAACTTGGTGATGCCACTGTTAGACGAGGCTGAGTCTACTTTGTTTGAACTGGGCTATAGCCTGTTAAAAATTGCGCCCAGTGACGTTGCCGAAAAGGCAGAATTTGCCCCCTTAAACCCGGATGATACTTGGTGGTATAAACAACTCGCCGCCGCGACTTCAACGTAAGAGTCACCAAACCATGTTAACGGATATCCAACGTTTACAAGCCATGGATCTCGATGTGTGGCAATTGCGACACCCAGAAATCTACGGCCGAGAGCAAGAGGTGATTCAATTGCCTGACCACTGCCAATTATTGTTGGTCTGCGATCACGTACTCACTGATCAAGACGCATGGCTATTTGGCAATATTCTCAAAAGTATCAAACTAAGCGCTGATCAAGCTCGTCAACTCCCCCATGCCGCCTTGGCTGCGTTGGGTGATCATCATCTTAGCTGGTGTTGGTATATTGACTCGCCCGAGATCATTGTCGATGGCGTCAAGAGCTTGTATTCACTTCCTTTAGCGCAGATGCACGATAACCCGATGGCTAAGCGCGATCTTTGGCGTCAGATTTGTCAGTATGAGTGATTACCAGATTACCCCACTCGATCATGACGATATTGAGAGGATCAGCGCTATCGAGCAGCGCGCCCACCTCTTTCCATGGTCTGCGTCACAATTGGCGGTTTCGCCTCGCCAGTTTGACTATCACTACGTGCTGCGCTTGGCCACTACGCCCTCAACCATCATCGGTTATTTTTATGCACGCTGTATCGCGGGTGAGGGAGAGCTGTTGAATATCGCCATCGATCCTGATTATCAGGGGCAAGGATGGGGATGGGTACTTTTAAACGGGATGATAACGACACTACGTCATGTTGGGGCGGACAGTATTTGGCTAGAAGTACGAGAGAGTAACATACCTGCCAAAGCACTTTATCAAAAGCATGGTTTCCAAGTAGTTCACCGCCGGCAACAATATTACCGCTGTGCCGACGGTCACCGTGAAGATGCTTGGATAATGGAAAAGCGACTGACTTAGTCGCGACACTCGTGCTCATTATCAAGGCGAAGGGGGGGAAGAATATATCCCTGGTACCCTTGGCAGCCCAACTGATGAAAATACTGATGCTGCTCTGACTGCTCGATTCCCGTGGCAATCACCTTTATTTCCCGAGACGCGGCAATATTCACCAACATACGAATAAACACATCGTCAACATCACTCGACGGCTGGCCAAAACCAATATCGAGCTTCACGTAGTCAGGCTCAACATTTTTTATGTATTCGACGTTATCCATATCGCGCCCAAAGTGGTCCACGCCGACCTCAAAGCCTTGATCACGAATGAGTTGAAACAACGCCTGGCAAGCTTCTAGGTCTTGATGCACTGTCCTTTCTGCCACCTCAAATGTCAATTTATTGGCCAAGTAGGTTTTCAACAAAAAGTTTTGCAGCCAATCATGGAAGGCTTGGCTTTTAACACTTTCTAACGTTAGGTTGACCGCTAACTTATCCGTAACAGGGTTGGCTTTTACGTATTCATCGACCCGAGCCAACACATGCTTATCAAACTCTTCACCCAGTGCGTACATCGAGATACGGTTCAACAATTGCCCCGCGGCCAGCCAACTCTCATCAACCCAAAGATGCGCATACACCTCTTGGTGCCAGTTATGTTGATTATCGCGATGGCGAACCGGCTGGGCATAAAGCGCGAGTGGATTTTTATTCAGCGCATCAAGTAATATCTGCCGCCATTGCTCTCGAGTACGACTGTCAGCTTGTTCGTCAGAGGGCCAGAAATAGACGTCACCTTGGCGCTTAGCTTGTTGTAAAGCATTATCCGCTTTGGCCATCAGGCTGGCCGTATCATCCGTACGGGTTTGCGCTAAACCAAGATGAAACCCTTGGTTAGCAGGCAAAGCAATATGCTCCAGCTCTTGGTTTATGGCGCGCAATAGTTGCCTCAAGTAGCGACGCACTATGCGCTCTTCATCAATCGTCAGCAGTATCGCGATCTCGTTATGACTTAGACGCGCCACTAATTGATGGCTTTGTGCCAGCTCCCCTTGTGTTAACGCTTCTCCCAGCAAGCGCCAACACTGATCACGATATTGGTAACCATAACGTGCGCGCAGTCGCGATAACCAAGAGACTTCGATGAGCACAAGCGTACAACCCACGCCGTCTTTTATGTAACTTTGTAACTGATGCTGGAAGTAGCCTCGGTTAGGTAATCTTGAGACAGGATCAACCATCAATTTATCGCGCAAGCGTGCCAATTCTTCTTGCTGCGATTGCTGAAGTTTGACAACTTGCTGACCGGCAAGGTTAAACGCACTTTGTAAGGCCACCAAATCATTGACACGCGTCCTAGCCCGCGCGGGATGAAAATCACCATGACCTAATGCTTTCAACCGTTTTCGTAGCTCACCCAGCGGTGCAGTCACGCTAAGGAACATGACCGACGCCCCTAAGCTTATCAGTACACTCACTGCCATTAACCCTAGGACCAGCTGTAAAAGCCGACTCCACAGGGTCTCAATGTTTCGCTGTGGCCCTATCGCTATGGTCAATTGCGCTAACTGAGTCCAACCATTAGTCACTGAGACTGAGCGGGTACGGGTTGTGAGCCCCGTCAGTTGTGTAAACCATCCCGGTGCGTCCAGGCTCGGTGAGTCAGACTCCCACACTTGACGGTCTCCCGAGAGCATAGGTTTGACAATAATCTTCTCCACCTGAGGCATCGTGATAAAGTGAGAAACCAGTTTATTGAGCCTTTGCGTATCACCCTGTTCAAGCACCACAGGTAACGCCTCTGCGAGTGACTGGCTTAATAAACCTGAGTGTTGTTGCTGCTCTCGCTCTATCTGTTCGACACCAAAATGAAAGACCACTGCCGTGGTCACCAAAAGGATGACCACGGCAGTGGTGATGACAAACGAGAGCACACGTTGATGGAGCGTCATTCCACGCCTCTTTTCATGTTTAGGTTATCTCGCTGAACTATTGCTCTTCTGACGAATATATAGTCCATCGTTTCTCTGTTACCCCATGCTCGCCTGACACAGACGCTATCACACGGCGATTTTGTTCATTCGCTCGGTCACTCTCGTCATCAATCAGCGGTTGCGTTTCCCCAAATCCCTTCGCATCTACGCGGTTTTTATCAATATAGAACTGTGTCACTAACACATTGGCAATGGCTTCCGCCCGTCGCTGAGACAGCGCCATGTTGTATTCTGCATTGCCCACCTTGCTCGCATGACCCTCTATCGTCACGGTTGCTTGGGGATAGCGACGCATAAAGTCAGCAAGACGGCGAATATCTGCATACTGATCTTCGCGAACTTGGGCAGACGCAGTCGCAAACTGAACGTTGAGTTCAAACGACTCTTGCTCGATTCGCTGACTTGGGCAACCCTCATTGTTCACCTTGGCTTGTTCAACACTGTCACCACATTGATCGCGAGCGGCAATCACGCCGTCTTTATCGCTATCCGTTAAATCACGAGTTTGCGTCACAGTGTCTTCCATGGGTTCAACAGTTTGCCGGGCACAGCCAGCAAGCAATAGTCCAGTGATTAAAACGATGCTTAGCTGTTTCATTGTTCACGCTCCTGGCCCGTCAAAGACTCTGTATCCCAACTTGCAGGCACATCGACCCGTAGCGAGGCTAAAAGCTGCCCTGTTGCGTTCAAAATACGATACTGCGCATAACGTTCGTCCGCTTCTTTGCTCAGATACTCTCGGCGTGTTTCAAACAGCTCATTTTGCGAATCCAGCACATCCAACAAAGTACGGGCGTTCAAGCGAAATTCTTCGCGATAGGCATCACGCGTATCGGTCGCCGCCTCGACATGTTGACGCATAAAATCGCGTTGCTGTTCAAGATAGGTACGAGCATTCCAAGCCAACTTTGCGCCCTCAATGACATCACGATGCGCCATTTCATTGATTTCACGCGCCTCAATGGTTTGATAGGCCGTTTGTCGTTCACGCGCTCGGTCAGCGCCACCGTTGAACAAGTTGTAACGCATACGCACCATTGCCTGGATATTGTTATTCTCTCCGCCAACATCTGGCGGGCCGGCACCGTCTTCTCCCCCCACATTATCGTTCCAGTTAGCGTCTACTTCTAAATTGAACTCAGGCAAGTAAGCCGCACGCGAGCCGTCACGAGCCGCATTCGCCGCCGCAATATCCGCTTGTGCCGAGCGTAGCCTTGGATGTGTCTCCAGTGCGCGCGCCAGCAACGCATCTAATGACGAAGGCAACATGGATTCATCTGGCCTCGGCAGGTGAAGATCTTCAGGGGCTACACCCACCATTTTAGTGAACGCACTGCGCGCGTCCGCTAGATTATTACGTGCAGACATTAAATTAGCGTTAGCTCGCGCTAAACGCCCTGTTACCTGCGATAAATCACTGGCTTTAGCAAATCCACCTTCGTTGCTCTCTTTTATGGCATCGTAAATCTCTTGGTGATTCTCCAAGTTTTTCTCCGCCAACGTCACCACTTCATCAGCCACAAGCACATCTAAATACACGCGTGCCACTTCCAAAGCCTTGTCTTCAGCGGTTGCTATCAGTGCCCACTGTTCAGCAGTGGCTTCATTCTCGGTGCGAGAGACCTCGTTTTGTGTGCGAAAGCCATCAAAAAGTACCTGACGCAACGACACGCCCAGTTCACGGCGCGTCAAATCAACCTCATCGTCGGTGGTGGTATCTCGGCGAGTGCCTGGTGAATCTGTGCGCTCCCAGCCCATACCCGCGGTTGCATCCAAGGTAGGGTAATACCCCGCTTGTGCTTGTTCGACAGCCTGTTCTCTGGCTTTATATCGTGCAAACGCTTGGCGAATTTGCGGATGAGATTCCAAAGAGCGCGCCACCGCTTGCTCTAGGGTTTGCGACATCACGGCCGGCGAGCTTAAGCTCATTGCCAGGGTAAGCGTCGCGATACGCTTTTTATTGACCACATGCGAGAAATTCAGCACGTTGTTACTCCTACTAGTCTATTTCTCAGCGCTCACGTAGTGCGTTTTCTTTTGCTCGTAAGATAGGATTGAGTATGTACTCAAGCACGGTACGCTTCCCGGTTATAATATCCACGGACGTCAACATGCCGGGGATAATCGGCATAGGCGTACCATCTTCCCTGGTTAAGTGTGATGATTCCGTTCTTATCCGTACTAAATAAAAGCTATTGCCTTCTTCATCCTGCGTCGTATCCGCACTGATGTGCTCGACGGTGCCGTCCAGGCCGCCGTAACGAGTAAAGTCATAGGCGGTTACTTTCACCACCGCTGGCAGGCCAGGATGAAGAAAGGCGATATCTTTTGGCAAAATTTTCACTTCGACGAGCAGCTGATCTTCTGTTGGCACAATTTCAATCACATCTTCGCCCGGATCCACAACCCCACCGAGGGTATTGATATGTATTGTTTTCACCGTGCCATCAACCGGAGAGGTGATAACCGCTTTATTCACCTTGTCTTGAGCGCCTACTTTCGCTTCTGTTAATCGTGATAAACGTGCTTCTGTTTCACTCAGTTTAGCGCGTGTTTCACTGATAAATTGCAAAGCCGCTTCGCGGCGTTTCAATATCGCTTCATCCAATGAGGCTTTTATCTTTGGCCGCGAAAGCTTTAAGTTGGTCAGCTCACCGTCCATATCATTGATCTGTCTTTCTAGTTTGAGAAGTTCCACTTCTGAGACAATCTTCTTTTCCACTAAAGGACGTGTGATATTGATCTCACGCTGCATAATTGACATCGAGTTGTTTAAGGTTTTTATCTTAGAGGCGACCTCTTCCAGCTCTTGCTTTTTTTGTACAATTTGACGCGCTTGGATTTCTAATTGGTTACTGAGACTCTCAAGTCGACTGCGGTATTCCGATTTTTGTCGTGCAACCAAATTCGGTTTTCTGCTGGTTAATTCATTAGGAAACGTCATCGGCCGCATGGTGACATCGATTTGTTGTTGCCACGGCTTACTGGCCGGTTGTAGCGTGACACTCTCAAGCTCATGATACATCCGCGTCACCGACGCGCGCAGGCTATCGACCTCTTGCTCTTGTTGAGCAAGGTCAGAGCGAAAGCGTGTGTCATCAATACGCGCTAGAGGCATCCCTTTTTCAACCAGTTGACCTTCATCCACATACATGGCTTGTAAGATGCCACCATCTAGGCTCTGAATAAGCTGAACATGAGACGGCGGAATCACCTTGCCATTGCCGCGCGTCACACGATCAAGCTCAGCAAAAGCGGCCCAAACAATAAAACTGACGATAAGGAGCAAAGCCACCCAAACGACGGCTCTGTACTTGAGCGGCGTGTCTGTCATCATGGCGCCATAAACGTCATCAACCATGTCGAGATCGGTGGGTTGACTCGTTTTTTTAACCATTTTGCCCATTACACACTTCCTTTATTGAGCTTGCTCAATACCTTATCGCGCGGGCCATCCATTACAATTCGACCTTTATCCATCACAATCACACGCTGCGCCATGTTAAGGAGGGCCATATTGTGTGTCACCATGACCAAGGTGCGCGACTTCGCCGCGACTTCCATCGCTTTAATAAACTGGTTTTCGGCATGTGCATCTAGGCTGGCCGTCGGCTCATCCATGACGAGCATGGGGGGCTCGTTAAGTAATGCTCGCGCCAAGGAAACCGCTTGCCGTTGGCCGCGAGACAGTCTTTCACCGCGCTCCCCAACTTGTTTGTCTAAACCTTCATGATCTTGCGCAGTAAACAAACTCACGCCTGACAGCTGAACCGCACGCATCAGTTGGTGTTCGGTCACTTGGCGTGTTCCAAACATGATGTTTTCGCGAATAGTGCCGTGGAACAGCGTCACATCTTGGGCCAAATAGCCCACGTTGCGACGCAGGTCTGATGGATGTATCTGGCGACTATCCACACCATCAAACCGTAAGCTACCTTGGTTAGGTTGAAAAAGCCCCGCTAACAGCTTCAGTAAGGTCGTTTTTCCTGAGCCATTCTTCCCTAAGATGGCAATCACCTCTCCCGGTTGAATCCGAAAGTTAAGCGGATATAGGGCAGGCTTTTCTGTCTCTGGATAGTTAAAAGCTAGATTATCCGCACTGAGCTCGCCTTTTAAGCGCTTGCGACTGACCAAGTGTCCTTTGTCAGCAAATTCGTCCTCTTGCTCCATCATCGCATTTAGCTGCCGCAGTGACGTACTGGTTTGATTCCAACGATTGAGCAAGCTGGCCATTTGCGCCATCGGTGACACCGCCCGGCTGGAAAGCATCACTGCAGCGATGATCCCGCCCATGGAGATATCCCCGTCCGCCACCCGGTATACCCCCAGGATCACCACCGCGATTGCCATCATTTGGGTGATAAAGGTAGCAATGTAAGAGACATTATTGGTGATTTGTTTAACTTTAAAGTTCCAATTAGCTGTATGCGCGGTCATTTGTTGCCAACTACGCTGCACAATCCCTTCCGCACCACTGGCTTTAACGCCCTCTAGTGCCGAGAGGCTTTCGATCAAGTGGCCATGGCGCTCGGACGCGTACTTGTTACTCTCTTCAATGGCCGCACGTAGTTTAGGCTGCACCGAGACGGTATACCCTAAGATCAATAAACCCGCCACGACAGGGACGATCGCAAGATCCCCGGCCACCAAATAGATAATGGCAACAAAAAAGACGGCAAACGGGAGGTCCACCAAGGTCGTGATGGTCGCTGACGTCAGCATATCGCGCACTGAGTCAAATTCACCCAATTGCTTTGCGGTTGCACCGACACTGTTTCCTCGGTTAACGAGCGGTGTGCCCATCAGCCGCGCGAACAGGCGAGAGGAGACGATAATATCGACCTTCTTACCCGCCATATCAATCATATATGAACGAAGCTTGCGCATTAAAAAGTCAAAACAATAAGCAAGCGTCGCGCCACTGGCTAACACCCACAAGGACTCAAACGCCAAATTAGGGACAATTTTGTCGTAGACGTTCATCACGAAAAGCGGCGAGACCAGCGCGAATAGGTTCACTAGCACAGAGGCTAATAACGCATCGCGATAGATAGGTGCTGCGTCTTTGACCGTTTGCCAAAACCAATGGATCTTATTGTCATGCAGATGTAAGTCGACTGATTGATCGCCGCGGTACTGGCGCTTAATCAAAAAGCAGTAGCCCACGTACATCGACTCGAGCGCTTCGAGTTGCATGGTTTGTTCGCCACCATTTTCTGGTAACTGAATCAACGCGGTACCCGCTTCATTATCGATCTCTCGTAATACACAGGCTTTTTGATCGGCGAGCAAGAGCACACAGGGTAAGAGCAGTGGCCCTAAATTATCCAGGTTGCGACGTGACAAGCGTGCGGCCAAACCGGCACGTCCTGCCGCTTGCGGAAACATATCCGGAGTGAGTAACGCATTGGTCATCGGCAAGCCCGCGACTAACGCATCGCCCGAGCAGGGTGTGCCATAGTGTTCGGTAAGCAATACCAAGCAATCCAGCAAGGGATCGTCGGTAGGCTGCTCACCCGCGGCTATCTTCCATTGCACGGATTGATTATTACTTGATTGGTCAGTCACTTACATCTCTCTTTTGACCGAAAAATAACAGGCAGCAACATCATAGCCGCTGCCTGATGGCGATCACCAGTCCGCCGTATCCACTTTGATTTCGAGGTCTTGGCTGTCTCCTACTGAAAGTTCAGCATGATCATCACCTTGCGTCAATCGTAGCTCTCCTTCTTGACCACCAATCAAGGTGTTGATCACGACTTCTTGTTGACCACCGTTGGTGACGACGCTCAGGCTTTCAATATCAATATCAATATGTTGATCCATTTGGCTATCGCCGTCGGCATCAATACCGATAGTTAACGTGCCCTCAGCCTCACCACTGTCTGTGGTTTGCCATGAGATAGATACTTGACCATCTTTAATGAGCTGAGTTAAGTCCTCGACAAACGCGAGGGTATCTTGTGAATCACCTTGGTTGTCAAAATCAATGATCACATCGGTTTCCGTCCCATCGCCATCGGCAGACGATGGCATATCATCCAACGACCACTGGAATTTATCGCTACCGGCTCCACCAATTAAGGTGTCTTCACCTCGCCCACCAATGAGTGTGTCATCACCGCCTTGGCCGTAGAGAATATCATTACCCTCTCCGCCTTCGAGAGTATCGTCGCCTCCGCGAGTATCACCGTCGACATTAAACAACGCGTGGTTGTCTTTGATGTACTGATACAGCTCGATATCAGAAGGCTCATGCCCCTGCGACGCTTCAAGGAAGACTTTCAGCCCCTCAAGTCCCGCGCCATCGGGTAGGTCAGCAGGTCTTTCTGGATTTCCATCGATACCCCACGGTAAGTTGTCGGTATTCACCGAATCACCAAAGAGCACATCATCACCTTCATTTCCAGTGACTTGGTCACTCCCCATACCGGCAATATGACGAATGGTTTCTCCACCTTGCAACGCAATATCTAATTCGTCGCCAGAGTGAACGATATCAACGCCTGATGGCTCAAACGTGAAACCGCTCAGGGATGCTGATGAGCTAGAGTCAAAAATATTATACTGATGATCATACCATACTCTTAGTTTATAGCTTCCCGCTTGCTCAACATTTAGTGAAATATTCCCGTTCGTATTTTTATATTCAAAATCATAGACTTGCCTTTCGTCAGCACTCACAATGTCGACAACAACTTGGCCCTCGCCACCGAAAATATCGACGTCCAAGGTCACCAAGCCAGGTTTATTTACGGTAAACTTGTCACTAACCCATGATGGTTGATCATCTCTGGAGTCAGGTAATCCACTATAATCACTATCGGTGAATACTAATCTATTTTCCGATTGATCGACTTTAATTTCGTCTCCTGCTCCCACGCTACGAATGTCACCATTAAGGTTGCCTGATGAGAAGTCGAATAAGGACTCATTTCCACCTGAATTAGTATTGTCGTAATTCGCAAGTGTAGACACCGAGATCCCATCGCCAATACCTATAGCGTTCACGCTAGCCAAGTTGGCGAGTGTCTCGAATGCCTCTTCGTTATTTGACGGATCGCTATTGGGTTCACCATCAGTCAAGAAGAAGGCGAGGTTTTCAGTGTTAGCCTGGCTGACACTTTCAAACCATCCAGACGCTTCTTTAAAGCCCTCATCATAATAGGTGTTACCCTCAGCCAACATTTGCGCAATTTGCGCCTTTAATTCATCAACACTGTCGGATTCTAAATTAAAACTGTTACCCGTTGCCTCACTATTAAACGCAACGAGATTCACATTAACCGGGCCATCATGGTTCGCCAGTAAATCCACTAATTTCGTCAGTGACTCTTTTACTACATCGAGGCGGCTCGGCTCGCTGTAACCATTACCGGTGATCGATTCATCCATACTCCCTGAGCGGTCGATAATCAAGGCAATGTTATAAGCTTGACCTGGCACCGTTTCAATGGTGAAGCCACCGGTATCTCCCATCACGACATCATCGCCAGAGCCACCACTCACTTGGTTATCAGCATTCGGAGAGGATGCCGGCAAGCTCGTCATACCCGGCTGGGTAGTGGCATACTCAGGCAAATCGACAGGATCACCGTTTTCATCAACTTCTGTCGCACCAACAGTCACTGATAAATCAGGCGCACTTCCTTCAGGCAACTCAAGCGTGACAGAGAAACCAGCATCTGAGCCAGAATTTGGCTGCAGTGCATCAATCGGCACTTGCCAATCACCCGAATCAAGCTGCTCGCCATCTGGTACGCTGCCTCCTTCGGGCAGCCCCGATACAATCACTGATGTAACTTGTTCAGAGCCGTCGCTATCGTTCAACGTCACATCAACATCCAGCTGCACAATATCCGCAACTTTGGTCAACTCGCCGTTATCTACTTGATATTTACCATCGGCAAAGTAGATGGTTTCCACGGAATAAAAGTTATGACTCGAGCCAACATTCTCCTGATATAACAAGCTCAAGACAGCATTATTTTGCGGCAGTAGCAGTTGATAATCGTCATATCTACCTTGTAGATAGGCGACATCATTTCCATCACCGCCGAAATATGCAGTTGTGGCATTAGGGTTGCGCGACACAAAGACATTATCACCGCTGGATGAATCGGTAACGCCTTTTCCATGTAGATCATAACTGCCGTCTGCCGTTCCCCCTATTATGAGATCGTCACCGGCGCCACCGGTGAGTGTTACAGATCCACCACCGATGCTAGTGTCAATGACGATTTGGGCATAGTCCTCAGATGATCCACCGTTATGCTCCTCAGCATAATTAATTAATCCATCCGCTGGATGAGAGCCGTCAGGCAATTCAGACAATGAAGCAGAGACCGACAAACCGTTCGAGATCGGCAGTACAGAAATTGGAATATATTCCGTCACACTCGCCGTGTCACTATTTACAGTCTCTGTGCTGGTTGCCGTGACTTTAAGGTTAACCTCGCCCTCAAATTGCTCAGGCACCGAAATAGAAAGGTTAGACAAGTCCCATCCCTCAAGAGAGATAGAGCCACTGTCGACAACCATCTCTTGATTGCCGTCGGACAATGTTGATCCCGCAGGAATACTATCTAACGTGAGAGTCAGCTCCTCAGAGCCATCTTGATCCACAAGGCTGGCACTGATGACAGGTAACTTAATAGGCTCACCCGCCTGCCCTTCTCCTGGAGCATTGAGGGTGTAATAACCCCCGTCTCCATCACCGTGATACCCCTTAACACCTAAGCCACCATCTTCCAACGCATCGGCATTTGGCGCGAGATTAAAGTTGCTCGCGTTTAGGTCAATAGCCGCGCCATTGCCTACGGCGACCTCAATGTCAAAGCCACCAGGGCCATTCTGGTTGTGGGTATAAACGTCTAACGAATAGTAGCCACTTTCTGATGGCGTAAATTCGCCGCTGAATTGTCCATGACCACTCACGCCGTTTGGAGACGTCCCTTGGATGCCAAATCGGCCCTCAGCGATCACTTGCCCACCAATAACAATCACTCCACTGTCATCAGCGTAACCACCAAAGCTGTATACCTTGCCTGCCTCTAGATAGATTAATCCTGAAGTCACCATGGCCTGGCTCGCATCGAGACCCGAACTGGAGTCGACAGAAGCGTCGTTGGTCGTTGACTCAGAGTCTGGCTCTCCAGCGCCATTCACGGCATTGATCAGCGTCTCGGCATCAACACCTTGACCTGCACCATTTGGACTACCCACATCAACCGAATTCCAAATTGATTCGTTAAGAGATGTGGATACAAAGTCCAGATCAAGCTCGCCTACTGATAACTCAGGCGCATCAGCCACAGGCGTCACACTGATATTGAGTGTCGCTTGCGTGGTATCACCATATTCATCTTGAACGGTGTAGGTGATAGCCGGTACGTCACCACTCCAATGCTCTGCTGGTGTAAAGGTATAATCTCCATTCTCGCCAATGGTAATTTTACCGACATCAGCAATCGTGATGACTGGCTCACCAGCGGCGTGGGTTTGACCATTAATGGTGAAGGTGGTGACGGTGAGGCCGCCCTCTTCATCTGAATCATTGGTGAGCACATTGCCACTCTGCGTCGTATCTTCTATATCCGAAACGATATCGCCTCTTGCAATTGGCGCATCGTTTTGTGCCGCATACGTTGGCGTTGCGCTGTCAGAAGCGGTCGCATTGTCGCTATCGGTCGCCGTTAGGCTCACCGCTGGCAAGGTCTCGCCCGCATTGATCGCGTCTACACCCGCTTGCGTCAACACCACGTCGGTGCCATCTATCGCGTAGTAACCGTCATCATTGCTGCCTGGCGTGAAGTCCACGCTTGGCGTGCCGTCTTCTTCGTCACTGGCGCTGAAGGTGGCCACGACGGTGTCGGTGTCGGCGTCGTTTTCATTGAACTGAGCCGCCGCCGTCACCTCGATCTCTGGGCCGACAAAATGAACAGACGTCGCGGTACTCTCTACCGTATTGCCCGCGTCATCTGTCGAGCTCACGACCACCTCGAACTCGGTGTCCGCCGCCAGGTCGCTGCCGGCCACGTCCACGCTCCATTCGCCGTTTTCATCCACGGTGGTGGTGTACTCGGTGCCGTTGATGGTCATGGTGACCGGATCGTTTGCGGCGATGTCGCCGCCGCTCGCGCTGCCGGTGACCGTGATGGTCTCGCCCGCTTCTTGCGCGTTGATCACGTCATCGTTGGTGATGTCGTTCACGCTGACCGTGCCCGCTTCTGCGCTAGTATCAATTACCGCACTATCACTGCCCGGCGCTGAAGTGTTGCCGGAGGTATCGGTAATGGTGGCTTCTACGGTGAGGGTTTCACCGTCTTCGGGTGTGTCTGGGAGAGTGACGATGACAGAACCATCGGTAATATTATCTTCTGTCACGGTAAAGGTTTGTCCGTTCACCGTTAGTACATCACCTGGGTTGGCGTTGGTGCCCGTCAAGTCGATAGATACACGAATACCGTCGCCAATTTCTTGGCTGCTAATCACACCGTCATTGTTTGCATCGTTGAGGATGGTTACCCCAGGGGCATTAGGAGCAGTGGTATCTATTAAGCGCCCCAAACCATCTTCTTCGTTAGAACCAATCGTGCCTGCATTGGTCGCCACCGAGTCGGTATCAAATCCAGAGCTTGCGATGGTCTCGCTTCCATCACGCTCCAAGTTGACATAGCTCCATGAGCCACTGCCTGTTGCTTCACCACCAGCAGCAGTTGCTTGATCTTCTTGAATGGTGATCTCGCCATCACCTTCCAAGATTTGTTGTTGGATGTCGGCTATTTCGTCTTGCACGTCTTGTGGCAAGTTATCAATCAAGGAGCCAGGCTCGCCGTCTTGCGATTCCAACGTGAGCAATACGCCATTGCTCAATGCAATAACGGCATCACTGTTGTCAGGCAATACGAGCTCCGTCCCTGCCGGGAAAGACATACCCTCAGAGACCGTCATGGGCGCGCCATTGACGAGAAGAACAGCGTTTCCTTGAATATTTTCGACAATTACGTTGCGAGATAGCGAGATTGATTTCATAGCCGGACTCTTTAGCTAAACAAAGTGTGATCTGCTTTCAGAAAAAGCGAACCTTAATACATTATCGGTCTAATTAGACTTATCCGAAAGTGATTTTACTAGGAAATGTGCGCTTTATACGGCTCAAAAATGAGACAACAACGAGACTTAAACTACGGCAGTGCGATGACACGAAAGTTATTCGCAAAGAAGAGGTTATTCCACTTTCTTGTGCCATGTGCATCACAGCTTGTGATGAATACTGGTCACACTCGCCTGCCGAATAAAATCCTCGATATAATCCTCTTTCTCTCCAGCACGTATTCCTAGATGGATGGCTTTATTGATGCCGCTTTTTCCCATACGCAGAACATGTAAGTTAAGTTGTTGTTGGTACTCTTTTGCCAGCCACTTCGGTAAGGCCGCAATGCCTCGGCCTGCCGCAACCATTTGTAGCATAATATCTGTTGTTTCAATGGTTTTGTGTTTGCGTGGCGCACAATGTGCCGGGGCGAGAAACTGCGTGAACACATCTAAACGCGCTTGGTCAACAGGATAGGTGATGAGCACTTCTTGTGTCACCTGATGGGGTTCGACATGAGACTGCGATGCCAGCGGGCTCTGTGGATGAGTCACAAGCACTAATTCGTAATCAAACACGGAGACGTATTCAATACCTGGTTTAAACAAGGGATCCGGAGTGACGAGCACATCAATATCATGACCAAATAATGCCCCTAGACCACCGAATTGAAACTTTTGTTTCACGTCAACATCCACATCCGGCCATTGGTGCAAGAAAGGCTCAACCACCTTAAGCAGCCACTGATAGCAGGGGTGACATTCCATGCCAATGCGCAGGGTGCCGCGCTGACCTTGTGCAAATTGTTTAAGTTGTTGCTCGGCATGCTCAAATTGAGGGAGCATACGCTCAGAGAGGGTCAGCAAGTACTCACCAGCCTGAGTGAAATGTAATTGTCTGCCTGATTTTTTCCACAGGCTAACGCCTATCTGACTCTCTAATTTTTTCATCGCATGACTAATGGCAGATTGGGTGAGATAAAGCGTCTCTGCCGCGGCGGTAAGCGATCCTTGCTCTTTAATTGCACGCAGAATATGCAAATGGTGACGTTCTAACATACCCACTCCATGACAAAATTTCATCGATTAATGAAATAATGCCACTTTAGTTCATAACGGGAAAGCCCTATGCTGAACTCAACTTAAAGGAGGACGTATAGATGGCTAAAAATCATAATCTCGGCTTTCCACGTATCGGCGCACAACGTGAACTCAAATTTGCACTCGAGCGTTATTGGCGTGGCGATTCATCACAGCAAGATTTAACCAATACTGCGGCGGCTCTACGCCGTACCCATTGGCAACAACAAGGTAAGCTCGATGCCGTTCCAGCGGGTGACTTTTCTTTTTATGACCATGTACTCGACACCAGCTTTTTAGTCGGCAATGTCCCTGATCGTGTGGCTGATCATCAAGATAACACCCTCGATAACTATTTCCGCGTCGCCCGTGGCCGCTCGGCGAACGATACTGGCTGCCAGTGTGTCCACGCTGGTGAAATGACCAAATGGTTTGACACCAACTATCACTACATCGTGCCAGAATTCACAGCACAAACCACCTTTAGCTTGCATGCTGAAAGTCTATTGGCGCAAATAGAAGAAGCCAAACAAACCGGTGTTCAGGCTAAACCTGTTTTAGTCGGCCCCGTCACGTATCTGTGGTTAGGTAAAGAAAAAGATGCTTCTAACAAGCTGGATCTGCTTGATGAACTCTTGCCAGTTTATCAATCGCTCCTGAGCACGCTGGCAGAACAAGGTGTTGAATGGGTTCAAATCGATGAGCCTATTTTGGTCACTGAGCTTGCCCCTGCGTGGCAAACAGCAATAAAAACCACGTATCAGACGCTAAGCCAAACCAACGTGAAGTTATTGCTGGCAAGCTACTTCGGCGAGCAAGCTGAAAATCGTCAATTGGCGCAATCCTTGCCCGTTGACGGTTGGCACCTGGATGCGATTCGTGGCCGAGGGGATGTTGCGTCGTACCAAGAAGCACTTGGCGATCACCAAGTCCTGTCTCTTGGTGTGATTAACGGCCGTAACGTTTGGAAAACCGATCTTAATGCCACGCTAGCTTGGCTTGAACCCATTCACCAAGCACTGGGCGATCGTCTCTGGCTCGCCCCCTCTTGTTCATTGCTCCATGTGCCCGTCGATTTGACCAGCGAACACAAGCTCGATCCTGAAGTAAAAAACTGGCTCGCCTTTGCCCATCAAAAGCTTGATGAATTGGATGTACTTGCCAGCGCGCTCAACCATGGCAAGCAAAGCGTTCAACAAGCACTGGCCGACAACCGCCAGGCTATTGAGAGTCGTCAGCAGTCACCACGCGTGCACAACCCTAATGTGCAAGCTGCATTGGCGGCGATTACACCGCATCTGGGTAAGCGACAACGCCCGTTTGCAGAACGCATTCGCTTGCAACACGAGCAGCTCAAACTGCCACGCTTCCCGACCACTACCATTGGCTCATTCCCGCAGACGAGCACCATTCGCCAAACGCGCTTGCAATACAAAAAAGGCGAGATTGATGCGGTGACCTATCAGGACATTATGCGCAAAGAGATCGCCCATGCGGTCGACAAACAAGAAGCTCTCGGGCTCGATGTCTTGGTCCACGGTGAAGCCGAGCGTAATGACATGGTGGAATACTTTGGTGAACAATTGGATGGGTATGTGTTTAGCCAGTTCGGTTGGGTGCAATCGTATGGCTCTCGCTGTGTGAAGCCGCCGATTTTATTTGGTGATATCGAACGCCCGAAAGCAATGACCGTAGAATGGACGCAGTACGCACAATCTCTCACCGATAAGCCGCTCAAGGGCATGCTTACCGGACCGGTGACGATTCTCAACTGGTCGTTTGTCCGCGATGATCAGCCGCGAGCGCAAACCTGCAACCAACTGGCACTGGCGATCCGCCAAGAGGTGCAAGATCTCGAGAAAGCTGGCACCAAGATCATTCAGATTGATGAAGCAGCCCTGCGTGAAGGCCTACCGCTGCGTCGCAGTGAATGGCAACACTACCTCGACTGGGCCATCAGTGCGTTTAAAATTGCGGCTAATGGCGTGAATGACGAGACGCAAATCCACACCCATATGTGCTACTCCGAGTTTAACGATATTATTGCATCGATTGCGGATATGGACGCTGACGTCATCACCATTGAAACCTCACGCTCGGATATGGAACTGCTGGACGCGTTTGATCACTTTGATTACCCCAATGACATCGGCCCAGGCGTTTACGATATTCATTCCCCCAATACGCCCACTCAAGCACAAATTGTGGGCTTGATGAACAAAGCCGCTGCGCGGATCCCCGAAGAAAGGTTGTGGGTGAACCCGGACTGTGGATTAAAGACCCGGCAATGGGATGAAGTGATCCCGGCCCTAGAAAACATGGTCGCCGCAGCAAAAACACTTCGCCAATAACCAGCGTCAATGGCGCTACGTCAGCAAGGCGAAGAATCAAGATAGCATCAAATAAAAAAACGCGCCACGGATAACTCCGGTGGCGCGTTTTTTTATCGCAAAAGAAAAGGGAGCCTGAGCTCCCTTTTCTCCAGAATCTTAGCGACGGATGCCTAGACGCTTGATAACGTCCAAGTAACGGTCAACGTTGTTCTTTTTCAGGTAGTCCAGCAGCTTACGACGACGTGAAACCATGCGTAGCAGGCCACGACGGCTGTGGTGGTCACCTTTGTGCTCAGCGAAGTGCGATTGCAGATCGTTGATTGATGCGGTCAAAAGGGCGATTTGAACTTCTGGTGAACCAGTGTCGTTCTCAGTTTTACCAAAATCAGCAACGATTTGTGCTTTTGCTTCTGCAGTCAGAGACATAATGCTCTCCTAATAAGAGTGTGTGATTATCATGCACCAGCCAATCTCTGATTCAGCCGGTGCCCGAAGGCGCGTATTCTACTGACTTTCGTCTAAGGTAGCAATCTATCCACGCCTCTTTTTGCCGTCAACACGCGCGAAGGCATCATGTTTCTAGCGTGCGTCGGGCTGGCGACTGGCCACCAAACGACGCGGTGCTACCAAGCCATCGGCGTCAATTTCTCCCACCCCAATAAAGTGACGCTCATCGCCCGCCGTTAAGCGAACAAAACCACTCGTGGGAGCATTGGGCACTTGAACCGCTTGCCCTTGCAATGCATAGCTGGCCATCACCGGCAGCAAGTTAATTTCACGTAAGTCTTGCACCGCGGTATCGAGTGGCAGCAACAAAGGATCGAGCAACTGCTTAGGCTGGATCTCTTGCTCTCTGGCTTGATTGAGCAAGCTTTCCAGTTGCTCAAGCGTCACCATCTGGCGCGTTGGGTAGGCTGATACGCCAGTACGACGTAAGGCCGTCACATGCGCCCCACAGCCCAACATTTCACCCAGATCGTCGACGATAGTGCGAATATAAGTGCCCTTGGAACAATGCACTTCCATTTCTATCTCGTCACCTTCAAAGCGCAGCAATTCGATCTGATACACCTTGATGGTACGCGCTTCACGCGGCACCTCGATACCTTGGCGCGCGTATTCATACAAAGGTTTCCCTTGGTACTTCAGCGCCGAGAACATAGAAGGAATTTGCTGGGTTTCACCCCGGAACTTAGCAATACAACGCTCGAGTAAGCCTAGGTTAACTTTCACATCTCGGGTTTCCACCACGTCGCCATCGGCGTCAGAGGTGTTCGTCCGCTCACCCAGCTTTGCGACCACGCGATAACGCTTATCAGAGTCGAGCAGAAACTGGGAGAATTTGGTGGCTTCGCCCAGGCAAATGGGCAACATACCGGTTGCGAGTGGATCAAGTGCGCCCGTATGGCCTGCTTTTTCGGCAAAAAAGATGCGTTTTACTTTTTGTAAGGCATCATTAGAGGTCATGCCCGTGGGCTTATCTAGCAGGATAATACCATCGACTGGACGACCTCGACGACGTTGACGACGCGCCATCTGTTACTCCTCACCTTTGTCATCTTCACCACGGCGCTCATCATCGCTGCGCACCGCTTTGCTTACCAAGTTGGAAATACGAATTCCCTCAGTGAGTGACTCATCAAACACAAACGTCAGCTCTGGGGTCACACGCAAACGAATGGCCTTTCCAACCAAAGAGCGGATATAACCACTCGCTTCATTGAGGGCTTTGAGGCTTTCTGTCGGTGCTTGCTCGTCAACGGTTAAAAACGTGACGAAAACCTTCGCGTACGCCAAATCACGTGAAATCTGAACATCAGAGACAGTGACCATACCAATGCGCGGATCTTTAATCTCGCGCTGCAGTATCAGTGCAATTTCTTTTTGCAGCTGATGGGCGACGCGGTCTGTGCGGCTAAAATCTTTACCCATTTTCTTTTCTCTCAATAAAATGGGGGTAAGCGCATGCGCCTCCCCCCACGGTGTATCCAAACAACCTGGTTGATTTATACGCTTAATCAGTCGATTGAGCGCTGAATTTCAACCGTTTCATAGACTTCAATCTGGTCACCAACGCGAACGTCATTGTAGTTCTTCACGCCGATACCACACTCGTAGCCTTTTTTCACTTCGTTCACATCATCTTTGAAGCGACGCAGTGATTCTAGCTCACCCTCGTAGATAACCACGTTTTCACGTAGTACACGGATTGGGTTGTTACGCTTAATCACACCTTCAGAAACCTGACACCCGGCAATGGCGCCCAGTTTCGGTGATTTGAAGACATCGCGTACTTCTGCCAGACCGATGATTTCTTGTTTGAACTCAGGCGCAAGCATACCGCTCATCGCTTGTTTCACTTCATCAATCATGGTGTAGATGACAGAGTAATAGCGCAGATCTAAGCTTTCATTTTCAATGGTCTTACGCGCCGCCGCATCCGCACGGACGTTAAAGCCACAAATGATCGCATTAGACGCAGCGGCCAAGACAGCGTCAGTTTCAGTGATACCACCGACACCTGAGCCGACGATCTTCACTTTCACTTCATCCGTTGACAGTTTCACCAGTGAATCAGCAATTGCTTCGACAGAGCCTTGAACGTCCGCTTTCAGCACGATATTCAGCTCAGCCACTTCACCTTCAGCCATGTTCGAGAACATGTTCTCCAGTTTGGCTTTTTGCTGACGCGCCAGTTTCACGTCACGGAACTTGCCTTGACGATACAGCGCCACTTCACGGGCTTTCTTCTCGTCACGCACAACCGTGGCTTCGTCACCCGCTGCTGGCACACCAGACAGACCGAGGATCTCAACCGGAATTGACGGACCCGCATGCTCTACGTCTTGGCCATTCTCATCACGCATCGCACGGACACGGCCATATTCCAAGCCACACAGAACGATATCACCTTTGTTCAAGGTACCTTCTTGAACCAGCACTGTCGCGACAGGACCACGGCCTTTATCAAGACGTGATTCAACCACCACACCGCGCGCCATGCCTTGCTCGACCGCTTTCAGTTCAAGCACTTCTGATTGCAGCAAGATAGACTCAAGCAAGCCATCAATGTTCTGGCCTTGTTTTGCCGAAACATGCACGAAGATGTTTTCACCACCCCATTCTTCTGGGATAACGTCATACTGTGCTAGCTCGTTTTTCACGCTGTCAGGGTTAGCGCCTTCTTTATCCATCTTGTTGACGGCAACAATCAAAGGCACACCTGCCGCTTTCGCGTGCTGGATAGCTTCTTTGGTTTGTGGCATCACGCCATCATCAGCTGCAACCACCAAGACAACGATATCCGTTGCACCCGCACCACGTGCACGCATCGCGGTAAACGCGGCGTGTCCAGGGGTATCTAAGAAGGTGATCATGCCATTGTCGGTTTGTACGTGATACGCACCGATGTGCTGGGTAATACCGCCCGCTTCGCCCGTCGCAACGTGCGCTTTACGGATGTAGTCAAGCAGCGAGGTTTTACCGTGGTCAACGTGACCCATGATAGTTACCACCGGCGCACGTGGTGCGGCGGGTGCATCGCTATCACGATCCGAGAGTACAGCCTCTTCCAGCTCGTTCTCTTTACGTAGGATAACCTTGTGGCCCATTTCTTCCGCCACTAATTGCGCGGTTTCTTGGTCGATCACTTGGTTAATAGTCGCCATCGCACCCATTTTCATCATGGTTTTGATGACTTCGGCGCCTTTAACAGCCATTTTGTTGGCCAGCTCCGCTACGGTGATGGTTTCGCCGATTTCAACTTCACGGTTTACTTTCTGCGCTGGCTTTTTAAAACCATGCTGCATCGATGATGGCTTAGCCATGCGGCCTTTGCCTTTTCCACCTTTGCCACGACGGCCGCGAGTGGTTTTATCCTCAGCGGCATTCGCTTTTTTCTTCTTCTTACGACGCGGGGCGGCACTTTCTTCGCGACGATCCGCCTCGTCTTCTGCCTCACGGGCATACTCGGAAGTGACTGTATGGTGATCAGCCGCCTCCATGGTATTGAGTGCTTTGTCTTGATCTGACCAGCGTTCTTGATTTGCTTCTGCCATTTTGCGTGCCTCTTCTAACTGCCGCTGACTTTCTTCTTCAGCTTTACGCTTGGCTTCCTCTTCCTGGCGACGCTTAAGTTCATCAGCTTCTTTCTTCGCTTGCGCATCAGCAGCTTGAGCTGCAGCAGTATCCGCTGCGTTTTCTTTAGACTGCTCAGTGTTCGGTTGCGCTTGCGGCTTGGCTTCACGCTTAGCTTTTTCTTCGGCTTCGCGTTTGGCTTTCTCTTCTGCTTCACGTTTGGCTTTTTCTTCCGCCTCACGCTTGGCTTTCTCTTCTGCTTCGCGTTTCGCTTGCTCTTCGGCTTCTAGACGCGCTTTTTCTTCGGCTTCGCGTTTCGCTTGCTCTTCCGCTTCTTGCGCTGACTTTTGCTCTTCAAGGTCGCTACGCTTCACATAGGTACGCTTCTTACGCACCTCAACTTGGACATCTTTGTTCTTTCCGCCAGCCCCTGACACGCTCAGTGTGCTACGTTTCTTGCGCTGAAGCGTCAGACGCGTCGGAGCATTGCCGTTATCACCGTGCTCACGCTTTAAATGCGCGAGCAAAGCTTGTTTCTCATCTTGGCTTACCTGATCGTCAGCCGACTTTTGCATACCAGCTTCTTTAAACTGCTTCAGCAGACGATCGACTGGCGTATCAATTTCCTTCGCCAGTGTATGTACTGTAACCTCTGACATTCTGCTCCTCCTTTGCCGTCTTTACGCTTCGTCGCTGAACCAGCAGATATTACGCGCGGCCATAATCAGCTCACCTGCACTGGTCTCATCTAATCCGTCGATATCTAACAGATCGTCAGTACCTTGATCAGCCAGATCTTCCAAGGTCTTCACGCCTTTAGCGGCGAGTTTAAAGGCCATTTCACGAGAAAGACCATCCAGTGCCAGCAAATCTTCGGCAGGTTCAACATCTCCCAGCGACTCTTCTTGTGCCAGCGCGATGGTGGTCAACGCTTCTTTGGCACGTGCGCGCAAAATCTCGACGGTGTCTTCATCTAGTCCATCGATTTCGAGCATTTCGCTGGTTGGCACATAGGCCACTTCTTCAAGGGTGGTAAACCCTTCTTCCACCAAGGTTTCGGCAAAGTCTTCGTCAATATCGAGGTACTTCACGAACAATTCGACAGAGGCTTGCGCTTCTTCCTGGTGTTTTTTCTGTAGATCTTCAACCGTCATCACGTTCAGTTCCCAACCGGTTAGTTGAGATGCCAAACGGACGTTTTGACCATTACGGCCAATCGCCTGCGCCAAGTTATCCGCCGCAACGGCAATATCCATGGAGTGCGTGTCTTCATCGACGATGATAGAGGCTACGTCGGCCGGCGCCATGGCATTGATCACAAACTGCGCCGGGTTATCATCCCACAACACGATATCAATACGCTCACCACCCAACTCGGTCGATACGGCTTGCACACGCGCACCACGCATACCCACACAGGCGCCCACAGGGTCAATGCGTTTATCGTTGGTTTTCACGGCAATTTTTGCCCGTGAAGCAGGGTCACGCGCCGCGCCCATCAGCTCAATCATTTCTTCGCCAATTTCTGGCACTTCAATGCGGAACAGCTCACTCAGCATTTCCGGTTTTGAGCGAGTCATGAACAGTTGGAAGCCACGTGCTTCAGGACGGACGGCGTAGAGTAAACCACGTACCCGATCACCCGGGCGGAAGTTTTCACGCGGCAGTTGATCTTCACGCTGGATAACCGCTTCCGCGTTGTTGCCTAGGTCAACGATGATCACATCACGGTTAACCTTCTTGACCACACCGGTAACCAGTTCACCTTCGTTGTCCATGAACTGCTCAACCACTTGCGCACGTTCAGCTTCACGCACTTTTTGTACGATCACTTGCTTAGCCGTTTGGGTGGTAATACGGTCAAAGGCAACAGATTCAATCTGATCTTCAACGTAACCACCCAACTCTAAGGTTTCGTCTTCGTACTGTGCGGCTTCTAGCGTGATTTCACGCGTAGGCTGTGTCACTTCATCAACCACGAGCCAACGGCGGAATGTATCGAATTCACCGGACTTGCGATCAATGGCGATACGTACATCAATGTCGGCTTCGTACTTCTTTTTAGTTGCCGTTGCCAGTGCGGTTTCTAGTGCCTCAAAAATACGCTCACGGGGAACGGCTTTTTCGTTTGAGACCGCTTCGACAACAGCCAAGATTTCTTTATTCATCTACTAATGCCTCATTTACTCTTAAAATGAAGGAACCAGGTTTGCTTTGGCGATATTACTCAAGGCAAACGCCTCATCTTGGCCGTCAACGCGAACCGTGATGGTATCGCCATCGACAGAAAGGATTTCTCCTTTCCACTTACGGCGGTTTTGCATAGCCATTTTCAGCACGATGTTCACTTCATGCCCGATGAATTGCTGATAATGATCAGCGGTGAACAGTGGACGATCAACACCTGGTGATGACACCTCTAGGTTGTAAGCCACTGTGATTGGGTCTTCTACATCCAACACTGCGCTCACTTGACGGCTCACGTCGGCACAATCGTCGACGGTAATGCCATTTTCATGGTCAATAAAGATACGCAGTGTCGAATGTTGGCCAGCTCGAACAAATTCAAGCCCAACCAACTCATAGTCCAACGCCTTAACCGGCGCGGCCAAAAGTTCAGTCAGTTGTTTCTCTAATCCTGTCATTCCAAACCCCAGAAATAAAAAAAGGGCTTAAAAGCCCAGTTACTATCCGAATGGTCTTCTTCAGATAACAAAAAACCCCGAAGATCGGGGTTTAATGTAACTGGACCCTGATGCTACGCCAGTAGCGTAGCCGTTATCGCTGGTGTCGGAATCATCTCAGCAATAACGAGAGAGTAACTCTCTGCACAAAGGCTTATTGGTCCGCTTCGTGCTGCCCCGAGGGCAAAAAGGCTAGCACGTGGCTAGCCCGGTTAGCGTGGCTTTAGTAAGAAACGCTAACGCGTTATTCAGTTTAGCCGTTATGTTAACAACAAACTTGAAATTGGTTGTGGGAAGCGGATTTTATCGCGCCGTGCAACGGCGCCGACCGGAGGTCGTGTTGATTGCATTCAACCTGATATTTCACTTCACCAACCTAAAATTGGTTGCGGGAGACGGATTTGAACCGCCGACCTTCGGGTTATGAGCCCGACGAGCTACCAAACTGCTCCATCCCGCGTCCGATGGCGACTATTATATCGCTTTTTGCAACAAAGGTGCAAGCAAATGCCCTTTGTGAACTTGGTGCCGAGAGCGGGACTTGAACCCGCACGCCTATAAAGGCACTACCCCCTCAAGATAGCGTGTCTACCAATTCCACCACCTCGGCTCAATTTTTACTGAGGGATCTCACTGTTATCAACAGGGATTTCGTCCTCTTTTGGTGCCGCTTGCTGTTGTGTAGCAGGCTCGCTTAAATCTTCAAAACCGCCTTTTGCTTCAGGCTTATGTGCAGTGAGGTTACCAAGCACCAAACTCAGGGCAAAAAATGCAATTGCAAAACCGGTTGTCATTCGGGTCAAAAAGTTTCCAGAGCCGCCAGAGCCAAATACTGTATTTGATGCTCCAGCCCCGAACGAGGCTCCCATATCTGCGCCTTTACCTTGCTGAACCAGAACCAGGCCAATTACACCGATTGCGGCCAACAGATAAATCACAAGTAGAATTTCGTACATGGTTCCACCTATGCTCCAGGTTGTTGAGCCGGCAGTGTTACTTCTCAGCCAGCGCAGCCCCCTTTGTTGGGAGCGGGTGAATACTAGCGAAAGCGCGGTGACGAAACAAGAGGAAATTGCAAAAAACCTTGATTTCGACGCTGTTTGCGCAATCTATGACCACCCGCTCGACCGTTATCAACAATTCGCTTTCACCGCCTCTGCGATTTCAAGCGCATAAGCGTGGACGTTGTCGGCCTCAGGCCCTTCCACCATCACTCGGATTAAAGGTTCAGTGCCCGATTTACGCAACAGTACACGTCCTTGTTCGCCCAGCTTTTCCTCTACACTGGCTTTAGCTGCCAGCACAGGCGCGCTTTGTAACGGGTCAACCGTGCCGCTAAAACGGACGTTCTCTAACACCTGGGGCAGCAGCGTCATGCCATCGCTTAAGGCTTTAAGATCCATCCCCGTCGCGGCGATGCTCGCCAGCACTTGCAACGCGGCGACAATGCCATCACCGGTCGTGACCTTATCCAGCACAATGACGTGGCCCGAGTTTTCTGCACCGATCCGCCAGCCTTTCTCTTGCAGCTTTTCCATCACATAACGGTCGCCCACTTTGGCGCGCGCAAACGGAATGCCGAGAGACTGAAGCGCAAGCTCCATCCCCATGTTGGTCATCAGGGTACCAACGACACCGCCTTTCAATTCACCACGGCGCAGGCTCTCGCGGGCGATAATATACGCAATTTGGTCGCCGTCGACTTTGTTGCCAAGGTGATCCACCATGATCACGCGGTCGCCATCACCGTCAAAAGCGATGCCTAAGTCCGCTTTTTGTTCGAGGACTTGTTTTTGTAACGCACGAACGTCCGTGGCCCCCACCTCATCGTTTATATTGGTACCGTTGGGCGCACAGCCAATGGTGGTCACCTCCGCACCGAGTTCACGAAACACAGAAGGCGCAATGTGATAGGTGGCACCGTGAGCACAATCGAGCACAATTTTTAAGCCACTCAGGCTTAAAGCGCTCGGGAAGGTACCTTTACAAAACTCGATATAACGCCCGGCCGCGTCATTAATGCGGCTGGCTTTACCTAACTCAGCCGACTCGACACAAGTCAGTGTTTTTTCCAGCTCAGCTTCAATCGCTAACTCAACCTCATCAGCCAGTTTAGTGCCTTCTGAGGAGAAGAATTTAATCCCGTTATCATAATGCGGGTTATGTGACGCCGAAATCACAATCCCAGCTTCCGCGCGGAACGTTTGGGTTAAGTAGGCAATCGCAGGTGTCGGCATGGGGCCGGTAAAGGCGGCTTCTAGACCCGCCGCAGAGAGCCCCGACTCCAACGCCGACTCTAACATATACCCAGAAATGCGCGTGTCTTTACCAATCAGAACCTTACGTGTGCCTTGTTGTGATAACACGCGACCTGCGGCCCAGCCAAGCTTTAGCATAAATTCCGGCGTAATGGGAAATTCGCCCACCTTGCCACGCACACCATCGGTGCCAAAATACTTACGCTCTGTCATTATTTTTCTTCTCCTAATCCATTTTTTACATGCGCTGTCATGGCGACGACCTTGAGTGCATCAGCGGTTTCTTTCACATCGTGAACGCGAATGATTTGTGCGCCTTTCGCCGCCGCCAAGGTGGCACAAGCAAGGCTACCGCCCAGAATATCCTGCGGCGTTTTTTCTAACATCTTGTAAATCATTGACTTGCGTGACATTCCTGCTAATACAGGCAACCCGAAGTCATGAAAAGCATCGAGATCCGCGAGAAGCTGATAGTTGTGCGCCAACGTCTTACCAAAACCAAACCCGGGATCCAGAATAATATTCTGTCGACGGATCCCCGCCTCAGTGCAGGCCTCGATACGTGCTGCTAAAAACGCTTTCACGTCCCCCACGACATCTTGGTAGTCAGGGGCCGCTTGCATTGTCCGTGGTTGTCCTTGCATGTGCATGATGCACACAGGCACTTGCAGATCCGCTGCCGCTTCCAACGCACCAGGCGCTTGCAGCGCTCGCACATCATTAATGAGATTGGCGCCTGCTTTTACTGCGGCACGCATCACACCAGCCTTACTGGTATCAATCGAAATCCAACAATCAGATTGCTCACGAATCGCTTCAATGACTGGGACAACACGATTGATCTCGTCTTGCTCTTCTACATCAGCAGCACCTGGGCGTGTCGACTCGCCACCAATATCTAAAATGGTGGCGCCGTCGGCTAGCATCTGCATCGCTCGCTCAACCGCTATATCGCGGTGCTGAAACAGGCCGCCATCTGAGAAAGAGTCCGGCGTCACATTCAAGATACCCATGATGACAGGGCGAGTAAGGGGGAGTGCGTTATTCTTGTGGGTTATTTGCATGTGTTTGTTTCCAAGCACGATCAAAAAAACCCCGACGTATCGGGGTTTGCATTCATGGGGATTTACGCTTCAGATTGGTTTTCTGAATCAAGCGGTTTTTGTTTTTTGTCGTCAGACTCGCTCGCTTTCGAGGCATCCGGTTTGCTCGGCGTATCATCTGAAGATGAACCGCCATTACCGCCTTCCCAGCCTGCGGGCTCTCGCACGTCACGGCGAGCCATCAGATCATCAATCTGCGCTGCATCAATGGTTTCGTACTTCATCAAGGCATCTTTCATCGCGTGCATGATATCGAGGTTTTCTTCCAAGATTTGCTTGGCGCGATCGTAGTTGCGGTCGATGATGCCACGAATTTCAGCGTCAATGAGTCGGGCTGTCTCATCGGAGATATGCTTGGTTTGCGCGACCGAGCGTCCCAAGAAGACTTCGCCTTCTTCTTCTGCATACAGAAGCGGACCCAATTTTTCCGAGAAGCCCCACTGCGTGACCATTTTGCGAGCAATATCCGTCGCTCGCTCGATGTCATTCGACGCCCCCGTCGAGACTTTTTCTTTGCCGTATATCAGCTCTTCGGCCAAGCGTCCGCCATAAAGGCTTGAAATCATCGAGTCGAGATGCTGACGCGACATGCTGATCCTGTCTTGCTCAGGCAAGTACATGGTCACACCCAATGCACGTCCACGTGGGATAATGGATACCTTATACACAGGGTCATGTTCAGGCACCAAGCGACCAACAATTGCGTGACCTGCTTCGTGATAGGCGGTTGACTCTTTGGTTTCTTCCGACATCACCATTGAACGGCGCTCTGCACCCATCATGATTTTGTCTTTCGCCAGTTCAAACTCGACCATCGATACGACACGTTTGTTACCACGCGCAGAGAACAATGCTGCTTCGTTAACAAGGTTAGCCAAGTCAGCCCCTGAGAAGCCCGGCGTACCGCGCGCAATCAGTGACGCATCGACATCATTGCCTAGCGGTACTTTGCGCATGTGTACTTTGAGAATATGCTCACGGCCACGCACATCTGGCAAACTCACCACCACTTGACGGTCAAAACGACCAGGACGCAATAGCGCAGGGTCCAACACGTCTGGACGGTTCGTCGCTGCAATGACGATAACGCCTTCGTTGCCCTCAAAGCCATCCATTTCGACCAACATCTGGTTCAAGGTCTGCTCACGCTCGTCATGACCTCCGCCAAGCCCAGCGCCACGCTGACGACCGACAGCGTCGATTTCATCGATAAAGATGATGCAAGGTGAGGCTTTCTTCGCTTGCTCGAACATATCGCGGACGCGTGATGCACCCACACCTACGAACATTTCCACGAAATCGGAGCCGGAAATGGTAAAGAACGGTACTTTGGCTTCACCCGCAATCGCTTTGGCTAGCAAGGTTTTACCGGTACCCGGAGGGCCGACCATCAATACGCCGGTTGGGATTTTACCCCCTAACTTTTGGAAACGGCTTGGGTCGCGCAAGTAATCTACCAACTCCTTTACGTCTTCTTTGGCTTCATCACAGCCTGCAACGTCAGTAAAGGTCGTTTTAACCTGCTCCTCACTCATCATTTTGGCTTTTGATTTACCAAAAGACATGGCGCCTTTGCCGCCACCACCTTGCATCTGGCGCATGAAGAAAATCCATACCCCGATAAGCAGTAGCATTGGGAACCAAGAAATGAAGATCGATGCCAACATACTTGGCTCTTCAGGTGGCGTCCCTTTCACGCGCACGTTTTTGTTAAGCAAATCATCCAAAAGCTTTGGATCATTCATCACAGGCATAAAGGTGACATAGCGTGAGCCGTCACGTCGGGTGACACTCAGCTCACGATCGTCAAATTTTACTTCCTGTATTTGATCGTTGCCGATTTCGCGTACGAAAGAGGTATAGTCGACTTGACGACCGGCGCTGTCCCCTGGTCCAAAGCTTTGGAACACAGACATTAAGACAACGGCGATAACCAGCCACAGAATCAAGTTTTTTGCCATGTCACTCAAGGTGTTAGCCTCGCATAACTGAGATAGATAAATGTAAGGGTACTACAGTTTATAACCTGTAGCCACAATGTAGACTTCTCGCGACCTTGCACGGGATGAGTCGGGTTTTCGAATTTTGACCGCTGTAAACATTTTACGCACCTCGGCCAAATACTGATCAAAGCCTTCGCCTTGAAAAACTTTTACCACGAAGCTGCCTTTCGGCCCCAGCACTTCACGGCACATCTCTAATGCCAGTTCGACCAAATACATCGCTTTGGGTTGATCGGCTGCCTGATTGCCGCTCATGTTTGGCGCCATGTCAGACATCACCACATCAACTTGGTTGGGTTGAATGCGCTCGAGCAAGGTGTCGAGCACCGCTTGTTCGCGAAAATCCCCTTGAAGAAAGCTAACACCTGGCATGGGATCCATGGGTAGGATATCGCAAGCAATCACTTGCCCGTCGTCACCGACTTGTGTCGCGGCATATTGCGACCAACCTCCAGGCGCAGCGCCCAGATCGACCACTGTCATTCCCGGTTTCAAGATGCGATCTTTTTGCTGAATCTCTTCTAGCTTAAAAATAGCCCGAGACCGATATCCTTTTTTCTGCGCTTCATGAACGTACTTATCGTCGAAGTGTTCTTTCAGCCAGCGTCCTGAGCTGGCAGAGTGTTTTTTATTCGCCATGTTGTTCCTACTACGCCCGCCAATGCACCACATTCATATAAAATTCAGGCAATTGTGTGCGTTAGCTTATTCTCAAAGACAGACTCACTCTCACCCAGCAGACGACGTGCATGGCATCTGCCCACTTTCTACTGTTTCAGTTTGTGGTGAGATGGCGTTAGAATGGCATGTTTTCAACCCCTAGCAAATAGAAATCGAGCCAACATGAAACTCAGCACCAAACAAAAACAGTATCTCAAAGGACTGGCTCACCCGCTTAAGCCTGTAGTCTTAATGGGCGCCAATGGTTTAACTGAAGCCGTGGTCGCTGAAATTGAGCTTGCGCTTGACCACCACGAGCTGATTAAAGTGAAAGTGGCCTCTGAAGACCGTGAGACCAAAAACCTGATTATCGACGCGATCCTACGGGAAACAGGCGCCGAAAAAGTGCAGGTAATCGGTAAAACTTTGGTCATTTATCGCCAAAGCGACGCACGCAAAATTGAATTACCACGCAAATAATCATGTGTGTGATCAAGTACGTGCTGTAGCATAACAAAAAGGCCGCATTGCGGCCTTTTTACTGTGTCAGCATCGGAGAAAAGTTACATTCCGTAACACTTTCCTACACGTAATCGACGCTATCAATTTCGAACTCTTTGACGCCACCTGGGGTGGTGATGCTCACTTCTTCACCTTCTTCTTTACCAATCAGGCCGCGAGCAATGGGAGAATTCACCGAAATCAAATTCGCTTTGATGTCGGCTTCATCATCACCCACGATCCGATAGGTCACTTCTTCGTCAGTGCTCACGTCAATCAAGGTGACCGTCGCGCCAAAAATCACTTTGCCATTATTCGGCATCTTGGTGACATCAATCACCTGTGCCACCGACAGCTTGTATTCGATGTCACGGATTTGCGCCTCACAAATGCCCTGCTCTTCACGAGCCGCATGATATTCTGCGTTTTCTTTTAAGTCGCCGAGCTCACGCGCCTCTGCAATGGCGTTGGAGATCTCAGGGCGACGCTTGATCAACTTGTCCAGCTCTTCTCGTAGCAGCTGCTCACCGCGTACGGTCATTGGCACTTTATCCATAAATGACATTACCTCTTTCAATCCACAGCAAAGGGATTTTGGCAAAACAAAGCCACGCCCAAACAGAGTATCTGGGCGCGGCGGAATTCAACGCTTTTTTTAGATTGTAAACAAGAATTCGCGCAAAATCATCTCTGATCCGGTGATAGCGTGAGCCATCCATCGGCTATACGCTTCGCCCCCAACCCAGCTGACGGCCTGGCCACCCCGAACGGCTTGTCTTCAAGGCTAGACAGGGTAGGATGGCATGCATGCGCAAACAAAAAGGCTTTTACCATGCTGTCCGCTCTTTTCCGCCGCCTCGCCCCCATGGCGGTTTTCCTCGTGCCGTTTGCATCGGCCTCGGCGCCGTCGTTAACACTGGAACAACTGACACCATTACTCCCCAAAGGCAGCCAAGTCGCGCTATGGGTGAGTGATGCGCAGCAAAATCAGCCCCAGATCAGTGAGCAAGCCGATGCGCTGCTGCCCCCAGCCAGTACACAAAAACTCCTCACCGGACTCGCCGCTCGGCTTTATTTACCGAGCACTTTCCGTTTTTCCACCCGATTGGTGCAAACCGGTGATGACATCGCCCTTATTTTTAACGGTGACCCCTCACTGACTCGAAAGGATATTCGTCAACTGCTGAGTCAATTACCGCGTCGTGGTCTCGATACCATTAACAATCTCTATCTGGATGGGCATGCGTTTGCTGGTCGCACCCGTGCGCCTGGCTGGCCATGGGACATTTTAGCGGTCTGCTACAGTGCACCTTCCACGGCAATCACCCTCAATCACAATTGTGTGCAAGGTGCGATTTATAGCCAGCCTGATAGTACGTTGACACGCGTGCATGTCCCTGACCACCAGCCCGTTTCGGTAGAGAACCAAGCGCGAGCGGTAAGCGAGGACGAACAAGCTACCCGCCATTGCGGGCTCGACCTCACCGCGACACCGCAAAATACGTATTATTTTTCCGGTTGCCTCCCGCATCGGGAGCGTCCGCTGCCCCTCAACTTTGCCGTACAGACCCCTTCGACTTACGTCAAAGCCATTGTGGCCGATGAGCTCGCACGCCTGAATGTGCGTGTGAAAGGCGATATCCGAGTGGCGCGGGCGCCCAGCCAGTCACGCGAGTTGGCTCGTCACCAGTCAGCGCCCCTTACCTCCCTGCTCACCACGATGCTACGCGACTCTGACAACCTCATTGCCGACAATCTTCTCAAAGCCTTGGGACGCCGCTACTTTCAGCAGCCTGGCTCTTATCGCAATGGCGTCGCGGCGGTGAAAGCGATATTGCAGGAGGCTGGGATTGACCTATCACAGGCTGTGCTGGTCGATGGCTCAGGGCTGTCTCGTAATAACCGTCTCAGCGCCCGCCAACTGGCGCAGGTGATGCATTACATCACCACTCACCCGGCACTTGGCATGGTTCAAATGCTCCCCACTGCCGGTGTGGATGGTACCCTCAAGTATCGCCAGAGTATTCGCCACGCCCCCATAAAAGGGCGTTTAAAGGCCAAAAGTGGTTCGCTGTATGGCAGCTTTAATCTAGCTGGGTTTTTGGAGGATGATTCAGGAAACCAGCATATCGTGGTGCAACTTGTCAGTCATTATCATCCCGAGGAAGACGCACAGCCGGAGAATGTGCCCTCGCCGATTACTCAGTTTGAGCGTGAATTTTATATGGCGCTGATCCGCGGTCAGTTACTGCCTACACGAGCGCCATCTCACTGAACAAAAAAGCCCGCCAAGATGGCGGGCTCATACGCGTTGACAATCATACTGTTATGATTTGGTCAGCACCCGTGCATGCAACGATTGCACAGGATTGACTTTACTCATATCGGCGGCCGTTAACGCCATACAGGTCGCGAAAGCAGCATTCAAGGTCGTGGTATAATTCACTTTAGCCGCCAGTGCGCCACGGCGCAGCACTTTTGAGTCCTCAATCGCTTGACGCCCTTCCGTGGTATTGACGATATAGCTGTACTCACCGTTTTTGATGCGATCAAGAATGTGTGGTCGCCCTTCATGTACCTTATTGACCAGACGCGGATTGATGCCCGCCTCGCCAAGGATCACCGCGGTGCCGTGGGTCGCGTCGAGCTCAAAACCAAGCTTGAGCAACTTCGCCGCTAAATCCACCACGCGCTGCTTGTCATTATTGCGCACCGATAACAAGGCACGTCCACCCTCGCTGTAGGCTTTACCACAGGCTAAATCCGCTTTGGCAAACGCTTCGGCAAAGGTATCACCGACACCCATCACCTCGCCGGTCGAGCGCATTTCAGGGCCCAGCAGTGGATCAACCCCTGGGAATTTATTGAACGGCAGCACTACCTCTTTGACCGAGTAATAAGGTGGAATCACCTCTTTAACAAACCCTTGCTCGGCCAGTGAGCGTCCGGCCATGACCCGTGCTGCAATTTTCGCGAGCGGGACACCGGTCGCCTTGGACACAAATGGGACCGTACGCGCCGCACGCGGGTTGACTTCAATGAGATAGATTTCATCATCTTTCACCGCAAATTGGGTGTTGACCAAACCTTTGACGCCTAGCTCCAACGCCAGCTTACGCACCTGTTCACGCATGCGATCTTGGATATCGTCACTGAGGGTATAAGCTGGTAGCGAGCAAGCGGAGTCACCGGAGTGCACGCCAGCTTGCTCGATGTGCTCCATAATGCCGCCAATCACGGCGGTTTCACCATCGCACACGGCATCGATGTCCACTTCAGTCGCATCATCCAAGAAATGATCCAGCAGGACTGGCGACTCATGCGACACACTCACGGCCTCGTTAAAGTAGCGGCGTAGGTCGGTTTCATCATAGACAATTTCCATCGCTCGCCCGCCGAGGACGTAGGACGGACGCACCACCAGCGGATAACCAATTTCTTTGGCTTTCTCCACTGCTTGTTCCAGTGCGGTGACGGTGGCGTTAGCAGGCTGCTTAAGGCCAAGGCGCTGCACCGCATCTTGGAAACGCTCGCGATCTTCAGCACGGTCAATCGCATCTGGGCTGGTACCGATAATCGGCACACCCGCCGCTTCTAAGTCACGGGCAAGTTTAAGTGGCGTTTGCCCACCGTACTGAACAATGACCCCTTCAGGCTTTTCAACGTTCACGATGGCGAGTACGTCTTCCAAAGTGATCGGCTCAAAATAGAGGCGGTCAGAGGTGTCATAATCGGTAGAAACGGTTTCAGGGTTACAGTTGACCATAATGGTTTCAAAACCATCTTCACGCAGGGCCAGAGATGCGTGGACACAGCAGTAGTCGAACTCGATCCCTTGCCCGATTCGGTTCGGGCCACCGCCAATCACCATGATCTTCTTCTTATCCGTCGGCTGTGACTCGCACTCTTCATCGTAGGTAGAGTACATATACGCGGTGTCAGAAGAGAACTCAGCGGCACAGGTATCCACACGTTTGTAGACAGGATGAATCTGGAACTTGTCACGCAGTTTGCGTACTTCAATTTCCGACACGCCTAACAAGGTTGCCAAACGGACATCAGAAAAACCTTTACGTTTTAACTGACGCAGCGCGGCTTTGTTGAGCCCCGCGAAGCCTTGCTCACGCACTTGCTGCTCATGTTTGACAATGTCTTCAATTTGTACCAAAAACCAGCGGTCGATATTGGTGAGATTAAATACGCCATCGACCGACATACCGGCACGAAACGCATCGGCAATGTACCAAATCCGTTCGGCGCCGGGCTCTTTGAGTTCATGACGAATTTTAGTTAACGCCGTATCGTCATCCAGGTTTACCATCTCATCAAAACCCGCCGCACCCACTTCCAGACCGCGTAATGCTTTTTGCAGTGACTCTTGCTGGTTACGGCCAATCGCCATCACCTCACCCACTGACTTCATCTGGGTGGTTAAACGGTCGTTCGCGCCGGCAAATTTTTCAAAGTTAAAGCGTGGGATTTTAGTCACGACATAATCGATGGTCGGCTCGAACGAGGCGGGCGTTGCGCCACCGGTGATATCGTTCATCAACTCGTCAAGGGTAAAGCCCACCGCCAACTTGGCTGCCACTTTCGCAATTGGGAAGCCGGTCGCTTTTGAGGCCAATGCCGAAGAGCGTGATACCCGCGGGTTCATCTCGATGATCACCATGCGGCCATTTTTGGGGTTAATCCCAAACTGTACATTTGAGCCGCCGGTTTCAACGCCAATTTCGCGCAAAACAGCCAGCGACGCATTACGCATCAATTGGTATTCTTTGTCGGTCAGGGTTTGCGCCGGCGCCACCGTGATAGAGTCCCCCGTGTGGACCCCCATGGCGTCGAAGTTTTCAATCGAGCAGACAATGATGCAGTTGTCGTTTTTATCCCGCACCACTTCCATTTCGTATTCTTTCCAACCAATGAGTGACTCATCAATCAACAACTCATTGGTGGGGGATAAATCGAGGCCGCGCTCGCAAATCTCTTTGAACTCTTCCTGGTTGTAGGCAATGCCCCCACCAGTGCCCCCCATGGTAAAGGAGGGACGGATAATACAAGGGAAGCCCACTTCGTCGAGCACCTTGTGCGCCTCATCCATGCTGTGGGCGATGCCCGCACGCGGACAATCCAAACCAATGCTTTGCATCGCCTCATCGAAGCGATGGCGGTCTTCGGCTTTGTCTATTGCGTCAGCGGTGGCACCGATCATTTCCACGCCAAATTCGGCTAACACGCCATGGCGCTCGAGATCCAGTGCACAGTTCAAACCTGTCTGGCCACCCATGGTTGGCAGTACGGCGTCAGGGCGTTCTTTTTCGATGATGTGTTTCACCACCTGCCACTGGATAGGCTCGATGTAAGTGGCATCGGCCATCTCTGGGTCTGTCATGATGGTGGCAGGGTTGGAATTGACCAAGATGACACGATAACCCTCTTCGCGCAGGGCTTTACACGCTTGTGCCCCTGAGTAGTCAAATTCGCAGGCTTGGCCAATGATAATCGGGCCTGCGCCCAAGATAAGGATGCTTTTTATGTCTGTGCGTTTTGGCATGCTCAACGACTCCAATTAGGCGCGATGTTGTTTGATGAGGTCGATAAAATGATCAAAAAGTGGCGCGGCATCATGCGGCCCTGGGCTTGCCTCTGGGTGCCCTTGGAAACTAAATGCGGGTTTATCCGTGCGATGAATACCTTGTAAGCTACCATCAAACAAAGACACATGGGTCGCGCGCAGCGTCTCTGGCAGGCTGTCTTTATCGGCCGCAAAGCCATGGTTTTGGCTGGTGATCATCACCACACCACGCTCCAAGTCTTTGACCGGATGGTTAGCCCCGTGATGACCAAACTTCATCTTAATTGTGTTCGCCCCACTGGCGAGGGCTAAGATTTGATGGCCAAGACAAATGCCAAACAAAGGCAAGCCTTCTGACAAAAACGTGCGCGTCGCTTCAATCGCGTAATCACACGGCGCCGGATCGCCAGGGCCATTGGATAAGAAAACCCCATCCGGGCTCATCGCTAACACCTCTTCCGCTGGCGTGGTCGCGGGCACGACCGTCAAGCGACAGCCACGGTCAACTAACATGCGCAAAATATTGCGTTTAGCACCAAAGTCATAGGCCACCACGTGATACGGCAACTCACCTTCTACGGCAGCCTCGGGCAAGCCTTGATGAAGCTGCCAAGAGCCTTGTGTCCAGCGGTAGCTTTCTTTGGTGGTCACTTCTTTGGCGAGATCCATTCCCTTCAAGCCAGGAAAGTCCTGCGCTTTCGCGAGCGCCAAGGCCTCATCCACACTGTCACCGGCCACAATACAGCCGTTCTGCGCGCCCTTCTCTCGCAACAAGCGCGTGAGTTTCCGCGTATCGATATCGGCAATACCGAGAATGCTGTGCTGTTTGAGGTAATCAGAAAGGGATTGTTGATTGCGGAAGTTGCTGGCTAACAGGGGAAGATCACGAATGACGAGGCCTTGGGCATGAACTTGGCTAGATTCTTCGTCTTCGGAGTTGGTGCCGGTGTTGCCAATATGAGGATAGGTGAGTGTCACAATCTGACGGGAATAAGAGGGGTCGGTTAATATTTCTTGGTACCCCGTCATCGAGGTATTGAAAACCACTTCTCCCACCGCGGTGCCATCAGCGCCGATTGGGGTACCGTGGAACACTGTCCCATCTTCTAGGACTAAGAGCGCAGACTTGCTCAAGACAACCTCCAGTTATATAGAAATGCACTTTTTACGACTAACGTTGCATTCACGTATTCCATCTAAGATCAAAACTCACGTCAAGCTGAATTTTGACAAATTGCGCGCATTCTAGGGATGCACAGGGGGACTGTCAATCAAAGCGCGTGATTTTTCTTTATTTTATTCGCCACTCATAAAAAAACGGCCGCCAAAGCGCTATAACAACAAGCCTCACCCATGAATTACGGATAAAAAACGCGCAAAAGGCACGCTTAATGTGTTTTTCATCAACACCTTTTTACCCTTATCAGAAAAGGTAAATTAGCAAACGTTTACTCATGCAACAAAAGCATGCATAAGGGCTATCTGTCACCATAATGACAACAAACACAAGATTAGTGGTAATAATGTCTGAACCAGAAAGGCAACCGACAGAGGAAGAGGGAAAAGCAGAAAAAAACATCGCGCCGAGGCGCGATGAATAATTATTTAAGATTGAGGACGTCTTGCATCGTGTATAAACCACGTTGATGCTGATTGAGCCAAACCGCAGCTCGTACGGCGCCTTTGGCAAAGGTGTTTCGATTAGACGCCTTGTGAGTAATTTCTACACGCTCGCCAATATCGGCAAACATCGCCGTATGCTCGCCAACAATGTCACCTGCTCGAAGCGTGGCAAAGCCAATTTCATCTTTGCTTCGCTCTCCGGTGATCCCTTCACGCGCATAAACCGCCACATCGCTAAGTTTATTTCCCATTGCGCCGGCAATGGCTTCACCCATACCGAGTGCGGTACCAGATGGTGCATCAACTTTATGACGGTGGTGCGCTTCAACAATTTCAATGTCGCACTCTTCTCCCATCACTTGGGCTGCCTGCTCTAACAACTTGAAGACAAGATTGACACCAACACTGTAATTCGGGGCCATCACCATGGCTGTCGAAGCCGCCGCTTCTTCAATGGTTTGCTTTTGCGAGTCATCAAACCCTGTCGTACCTATGACCAACTGCTTGCCTTGTGCTTGGCATAACGTCAGGTTGGCCAGGGTCGCAGCAGGGGCGGTGAAATCAATGACCACATCGAAGTCGTCACTCACTTTCGCTAAATCGTCCACCACATTAACGCCTAACCGGCCAATGCCCGCGAGCTCTCCCGCATCGGTACCGACTAAGCTGGATTCCGGTCTTTCGCTCGCGGCCCCTAAAGTGGCACCTGGATACTGTGAAACCGCTTGGATAAGGTTGCGACCCATGCGCCCAGCCGCGCCTGCTATGGCAATACGTACCATGATTTTCCCCTTTGTCACTATGCCAGTTCACTGGCTCCTTCTTGGTAGCCAATCACTCTAGCGCGTTCCTTGGCACTTGTATATTGGCGAAAAAAAGGGAAGCACATGCTCCCCTCGCCGTCTTGAACATCACCCTAGGTGACTTCTCGAATTTGCAACTCTTTAGGCACTTCAAAAAACATGTTTTCTTCACGCCCTGCGAGATTATCAACATGGGTGGCACCCAGCTGCTTGATTCGCTCGATAATTTGATCCACTAACTCTTCTGGTGCCGACGCACCGGCCGTGATCCCGACCGTCTGCTTGCCTTCAAACCAGGCCGGATCGATATCTTCCGCCGTATCGGTTAGATAACCTGGCGTGCCGAGTTTTTCGGATAACTCGCGCAGACGGTTTGAGTTGGAGCTGTTTTTTGACCCAACCACCACCATCACATCACAGCTTTGCGCTAAATCGCGCACTGCGTCTTGGCGGTTCTGGGTGGCATAACAAATGTCGTCTTTACGTGGTCCTTGGATGTTAGGAAACACCTTACGCAAGGTATCAATCACATCCGCGGTTTCATCGACCGACAGGGTGGTTTGGCTCACATAGTGCAAGTTATCAGGATCGCTCACCTTCAAGGTATACACATCCTCTGGGGTTTCGACCAAATACATGCCGCCGGTTTCACTGGCGTATTGCCCCATGGTGCCTTCCACTTCAGGGTGGCCGGCATGGCCGATCAATACCACTTCCATGTTCTTACGGCTGGCACGCGCGACTTCCATATGCACCTTGGTCACTAGTGGGCAGGTCGCATCAAACACGGTTAACTGACGCGACTTGGCCTCATTGCGCACGGCCTGAGACACGCCGTGGGCGGAGAAAATCACAATACTGTCATCAGGCACTTCGCTGATCTGCTCAACAAAAATCGCCCCACGCTGCTTTAAGCCTTCCACCACAAAGCGGTTATGCACCACTTCATGACGGACATAAATGGGGGGTTGATAGATTTCTAGCGCGCGCTCAACAATACTGATGGCACGGTCAACCCCTGCGCAAAAGCCACGGGGATTGGCAAGTAAGATCTTCATGTGTCCGCCTTTATTGCACACTTATAATTTCAACATCAAAAATGACGGTCTTCCCAGCCAGTGGGTGGTTAAAATCAACCGTGACGGAATCCCCTGTCACTGCCGTCACAATGCCCGGGATCTCCTGCCCTTGCGGCCCACTAAAGGCAATGATCGCCCCTTCTTCTGCGGGCGTTTCTCCACCAAAGTGACGGCGATCCATGTGATGGATATTATCCGGATTAGGCTGGCCGAATGCATCCTCTGGTGCCAAGGTGAAGCTGCTCGACTCCCCTTCTTTTAAACCAAGAAGGCAAGTTTCAAAGTTTTCCGTCAAGCTACCGTCGCCCATCACCAGCTTCGCCGGTTTACCCGCATTATGGGTGGTATCGGCAACCGAACCATCTTCCAGTTTGATGGTAAAGTGCATAATGACTTCGCTAGACGCTGTGATTGCTTTCATGATTCATCCTTTTAGACAGTCGCGGTTTTGCTGATAGATACGCATCATCCTTGTTTGGTCGATGACTGGCCTTGACGAAAACTATCTAAGATTATCAATGCAGCGCCCAAACATATCGCCGAATCGGCGAGATTAAACGCTGGCCAGTGCGAACTTCCGAGATAAAAATCAAGGAAATCAATCACGTAGCCATGCACAAGACGATCAAACAAATTACCCAGTGCGCCACCAATGATCATCGCATAGGCAATATTGATCATGCGTTTGCTGGCCGGTGTTCCCCGCATCCAATACGCCAATAATCCGCTCACCCCCAGTGCAATCGCACTGAACAGCCAACGCTGCCAACCGCCGGCATCACTTAAAAAGCTAAACGCCGCGCCGTGGTTGTGCACGTATGTAAGATTGAAAAAAGGCAGCACTTCAATCCGATTCGCAAACCCGTATTCCATGGTTTGCATCACCAGCCACTTGCTGCCGATATCGAGAGCAAAGACCAGCGGCGCTAGCCAAAGCCAGCGCCATCCTGATTGTGAGAGGGAAAGAGTCTGCATCACGCAAATTGGCGAGTTTCGCCTTCTCCTGCAATATTGGTCACACAACGGCCACAGATCTCTTCATGACCCGCAATGGTGCCAACATCAGCGACATGGTGCCAACAGCGCTCACACTTAGCCGCGCTTGATGCCGCCACGTCCACAGCCAACCCGTCGAGTTCAGTCTGTGTTGCGGAATCAGGGGCATCTCCCGCGATCACGGTCGCTTTCGAGGTCAACAGCACAAAGCGAAGTTCGTCGCCCATCAAGCGCAGCTTCTCGGCAAAGTCTGTCGGTGCATAAAGCGTGACTTCCGCTTCTAATGAACCGCCGATGACTTTTTCATTCCGGGCTTGCTCTAGGGTTTTGTTCACTGCACCGCGAACATCGAGCAATTTCGCCCAGAACGCCTGATTCAGCACAGCCTGCTGTTCTAAGTCAAACAAGCCGTCATACCAGATTTCGGTGAAGACAAACTTGGTTCGCTCGCCGGGCATTTCATTCCAGATCTCATCCGCGGTAAATGACATAATCGGTGCCATCCAGCGTACCAGTGCTTCCACGATGTGGAAAAGCGCCGTTTGACAGCTGCGGTGCGCATGGCTGCCTGCTTTGGCTGTGTACTGACGATCCTTGATGATATCGAGGTAGAACGAGCCCATTTCAATCGAGCAGAACTGCATCAAACGCTGAGTCACTTGGTGGAAGTTACAGGCATCATACGCGGCAGTGATCTCTTGCTGCGCTTCGAGGGCGCGGCTGACGGCCCAGCGATCGACCGCCACCAAATCGTCTGGAGCAACCAAATCAGTTTTAGGGTCAAAACCGTGTAAGTTAGCCAGCAAGAAGCGCGAGGTATTACGGATACGACGATAAGCATCAGCACTGCGCTTGAGAATTTCATCCGACACACTGATCTCACCCGTATAATCGGTTGATGCCACCCACAAACGGAGAATATCAGCACCCAGCTTGTTCATCACATCTTGCGGCATGATGGTATTTCCCAGCGACTTCGACATCTTGCGGCCATTACCGTCGACGGTGAAACCATGGGTGAGTACACGGCGGTATGGGGCTTTGTCTTTAATTGCCACCGACGTCATCAGTGATGACTGGAACCAGCCACGGTGTTGATCCGAGCCTTCCAAATACATATCGGCTTCTTGACCGTTAAACTCGTCACGCTGATTAACCACAGCATAGTGCGTTGCGCCAGAGTCAAACCACACATCCAGGGTATCCAAGACTTTCTCGTACTGATCAGCGTCATCGCCCAACAGTTCATTCAGATCTAAGTCCCACCACGCTTGAATACCGGCTTTTTCTACGCGCTGAGCCACCTGCTCAATCAGGTTGAGCGTATCCGGGTGTAGCTCTGAGGTTTCTTTATGAACGAACAAGGCAATAGGCACGCCCCAAGTGCGCTGGCGCGAAATACACCAGTCTGGACGCCCTTCCACCATTGACTCAATGCGGCTTTGTCCCCAGTCAGGGATCCATTCAACGTTCTTGATCTCTTGCAGCGCTTTATCTCGCAGCCCTGCTTTGTCCATGGCAATGAACCATTGCGGCGTGGCACGGAAGATGATCGGTGTTTTGTGGCGCCAGCAATGCGGGTAGCTGTGCTCATACGCGTGATGATGCAATAAGGCACCGTGCGTTTTCAGCGCTTCAATTACGCTGTCGTTGGCTTTAAACACGTGTTGACCAGCAAACAGCGGCGTGTCGGGCAGATACACACCATTGCTGCCAACCGGATTAGCCACTTCAAGATCGTATTTTTGACCGACCACAAAGTCTTCTTGACCATGCCCTGGCGCCGTGTGAACCACACCGGTACCCGATTCAGTAGTAACGTGCTCGCCTAGGATAACCGGCACATCAAAGTCATAAAAAGGATGTTGCACGCGTTGAAGCTCCAACGCTTCACCTTTACAGAAACCAAGGTTGTGATAGTGCTCAATGCCCGCGCGATCCATCACATCTTTTGCCAGCTCTGCGGCAAGGATCAAGCGCTGTGGCTGGTCACCTTCCACTTGCACCAAGACGTATTCCAAGTCCGCCGCAACGGCGACCGCACGGTTCGCTGGCAAAGTCCAAGGCGTCGTGGTCCAGATCACCGCGGATACTGGGCCTTCGCCTTGGTGATCGCCCGCTAGGGTAAATACGTTCAATAACGCCTGCTCATCAACTGCGCGGAAAGTCACGTCAATCGACGGTGATGTTTTATCTTGGTACTCAACTTCGGCTTCCGCGAGCGCCGAACCACAGTCTGTACACCAATGCACGGGCTTGAAGCCTTTGTGCAAATGACCATTGCCCGCAATTTTACCCAGCGCTCGGATAATATTGGCTTCGGTATTAAAGTCCATGGTCAGGTAAGGCTTATCCCACTCACCTAACACGCCAAGCCGTTTGAAGTCGGCTTTTTGACCTTCCACTTGCTTGGCCGCGTATTCACGACATTTTTCACGGAACTCGGCGGTGGAGATTTTCTGACCTGGCTTGCCAACTTTTTTCTCTACCATCAATTCGATAGGTAGACCATGGCAGTCCCAGCCAGGGACGTACGGTGCGTCATAGTCCGCCAGCGTTTTCGATTTAATAATAATGTCTTTGAGAATTTTATTAACAGAGTGACCAATGTGAATATTGCCGTTCGCGTACGGAGGACCGTCATGCAAAATAAATGTTTTTTTGCCTTTCTTCGCTTGACGGATTGCACCGTAAAGATCTTCATCGTACCAACGCTTGAGCATATCAGGCTCGCGCTTAGCAAGATTACCTCGCATCGGAAACGCGGTTTCCGGCAGGTTTAAGGTATCTTTGTAGTCACTCATTGATTATTGATTCCGTATGGAGGTTACACTCTAGACATTATTGGCATCAGCCAGCCACGCACGCGCGGCTGATGCATCTCGTTGAATTTGCATTTTTAACGCGTCTACTGACGCAAATTTGGTCTCGTCACGCAACTTATGTAACAAGCTTACTTCAAGCTGTTTGCCGTATAAGTCGAGCGTGTGATCAAAAAGGTGTACTTCGAGTTGCTGGTGCGTGCCGTTTACCGTAGGACGGTGCCCTACATTCGCCACCCCAGGCAACGATTGCCCATCGATGGCCACCGTTACCGCATAGACACCAGAAACAGGTGAAACGCGACGTTTAAGCAACACATTTGCAGTAGGGAAACCAATCGTCCGCCCTAGCTTGCGACCGTGGGCAACCCGGCCACAAATACTGTAAGGACGCCCTAGCATATCGGCCGCCACTTGCATCTTTCCGGCGGAAAGTGCATCACGAATCGCCGTGCTACTCACACGCCGGTCGCTCACACAAAAGCTCTCGGTACTGACAACCGCAAAGTCATGCTCTTGTCCGGCTTGTTTTAAGCGCGAAAAGTCGCCAGTTCGCTTAAGGCCAAAGCGAAAGTCGTCACCCACAACCAGAAACTTAACACCCAATTGATTGACCAACAAGCGGTCCACAAAGGCATCAGGGCTCATGGCGGCGAATGCCGGGGTAAAACTCACGCACAACAGCCTGTCGACGCCCAGTTTGGCAAGCTGGGTGTATTTGTCCCGCAATCGCGATAAACGGGCAGGCGCTTGCTCTCCGAGAAATAACTCGAGCGGTTGCGGCTCGAACAGCATGACGGTCGCAGGCAAGTCAAGGGCTCTGGCCTTCTCAACGACTTGACGCAAAACAGCCTGGTGGCCGAGGTGGACACCATCGAAATTCCCGATGGTCAGTACACAGCCTCGGTGTTGCGCCCGGATGTTGTGGATGCCTCGAATTAATTCCATCGCCTGCTGACTATTTGAACTATTAAAACTGGCGGATTATATACTAGTCAGCGCTGGCAATCAGCCCTGGATTGATAATCCGCGCGCTCTATCATCCACGATGACGAATATCACTCACCCGCACACCGAGCAACAGGGCGGTGACAAGATAAAGCGCGCCGCCTCCCACAATAAGGCTGGCTAACGTTAAGCTTCGAGATAACAAGGACATCGACACCCACTGAGACAACGCAGGCATCACCAGGTACAAACCGGCGATCATCACCCCCACAGCCAACACGAGTTTGCTAATAAATCCGACGGTTGCCCGCGATAATTGATAAATGCCTTGGCGGTGTAATCCTTGATAGAGCAGGCCAGCGTTAATCAACGCAGACAGTGCGGTGGCTATGGCCAGCCCGACATAACTAAACAAGTAAGCAAAAATGGCGTTGAAAACCATGTTACTCGCCATCGCTATCACACCATACTTTACGGGCGTTTTGGTGTCTTGGCGGGCGTAGTAACCAGGCGCAAGGACCTTGATCACCATAAAATTGACCAAGCCACAGGCATAAGCCATCAACGATAAACTCGCCGCTTCTACGTCAGGGACGCCAAATTCACCACGCATAAAGAGCACCATCAACATCGGTTGGGCAAGCACGATCAAACCCGCCATCGCTGGGATCCCAAGGAGCAACACCATACGCACCCCCCAATCCATGGTGGCAGAAAATTGCTGAGGCGATTGGTCAACATGCTTTTTCGATAGCGCCGGCAAGATCACGGTGGCAATGGCAATACCAAACAGGCCGAGCGGAAATTCAAGCAAGCGATCAGAGTAATACAGCCAACTGATCGACCCAGTCATCAAGAAACTGGCAATAAAGGTATCGAATAATAGGTTAATTTGGCTCACCGAAACCCCGAAAAGCGCGGGAATCATCAGCTGGCGTATTTTCACTACCCCAGGATGCTGCCAGCCCCACTTAGGTTTTACCAGCATGCCTTCTTGAGAGAGGAAAGGCAGTTGAAATAAAAGCTGAACCGCGCCCCCAATAAAGACACCAATCGCCAAACCTATTTCAGGTTGGGCAAGATGCGGGGAGATCCCTATCGCCGCTGCGATAATGGCGATATTCAAAAAAACAGGGGTAAAGCTCGACACCGCAAATTTATTGAGGGTGTTAAGTATCGCCCCAGATAAAGCCACAAAGGTAATAAACCATAAGTAAGGGAAGGTAATTTTGAGCATCAAGCTCGCCAACTCAAACTTGGCACCGTCAGGCCGGCCCTCGAGCCAATCAACGAACCAACCTGTACCAAACAGCGCCGCTAGGACGGGCGAACCGACCACCCCGAGCAAGGTGACAAGAGTGACCAAGCCACCTAAGGTGCCCACCACATTGGCGACCAGTTCACGCGAGTGCGCGCGTGTGTCATCATCTTTATCTCGCGCTTGATATTCAGTTAATACGGGCACAAACGCTTGCGAGAAGGCGCCTTCTGCGAACAAACGACGCAAAAAGTTCGGAATTTTGTTGGCGAAAAAGAACACATCGGCGGCGGCGCCTGCCCCCATCAAGTTCGCGATCACCACATCACGGACCAGCCCTAAAACACGGGACACCAAAGTCATGGTGCTCACGATGAGCCCAGAGCGTAAAAGTCGCTTACTCACGGTTACCTCTTGAAAACACGTGCCCAATGCGCGTCACTGTCGCACCTTCATTGTTTCTTTCCGCTGTCACGTTATCACTGACATCGATAAGAAATGGAAATATAGGTGACGTCGGGGCTGAAATGCTGATAGAATCAGCCGCCATATTAACTGTGATAACCCCGCAGCGCCAACACATCGTTGGAGCGGCGGATCTTTGCACAAATGAATTGACAATAGAGGTAAAAAGAGGCATAGTCCTCCGCCTTGAAATGTCACCGAACAAAAAGATTTGGGAGTTAGACCCTTGGCGAATATCAAATCTGCTAAGAAGCGTGCGATCCAGTCTGAGAAGCGTCGCCAGCACAACGCAAGCCGTCGCTCTATGATGCGCACTTATATGAAGAAAACTGCTTCAGCTATCGCTGCAGGCGACAAAGAAGCAGCAACTGCTGCTTTTGCACAAGTTCAGCCTATTCTTGATCGTTCAGCCACCAAAGGCCTGATCCACAAGAACAAAGCAGCTCGTTACAAAGCAGCATTCGCAGCACAAATTAAAGCGCTGTAATTTTGCTCTTTGCAAAGAGATAAAAAAAACCGGCTTCGGCCGGTTTTTTTATTGCTTAAGGGTTGGGTGAATCCACGGTTTCCTTACAATACAGATCATGTAATAACTGGATAACCGCCTCAACTTCATCACTTTTTAGCGAGTAATACACGGTTTGCGCTTCTTTACGCGTGGCCACTAGGCCATCTTTTCGAAGCCAAGCAAGGTGTTGAGACAGCGCCGACTGGCTTAAAGGCACTCGCTCCACCAGCTGCCCAACCGACAACTCTCCTTGCAGTAGATAACACAGAATGAACAGGCGTTTCTCGTTGGCCATGGCCTTGAGCAGGTTTACCGCCTTCGGCCCATTCTGCTGCATGCGGGCTAAATCCATTCAACTTCCATCACTCATTAATACTCATTGCCACGAGTCTAGCACGATCTTTATGCCAATCTGTAACTAAACAAATAAGCGGCTGTAATCTGCCTCACAAATCCGCTTGACCGCCGGATGCTGGATCATTCGCTCGGCGAATATCACATAGTACTCTTCTTTGACCGCACTCAACTCGACAATTTGTACGGCTTGCCCGAGGCGCGTCACTTCCTCGGCATAGGTGGTGGGCGCAATGAATAACGCCTGATGACTAATGCCAAATGCTTTCATCAGTGCAGAGTCATCAAACTCACCCAGTATGTTGGGCACGATGCCTTGTTGATCAAACCACTGTGTGAGTTTTCGTCCCATAGCGGTCGCTTTGCTCGGCATCAATATTTTTTGCGTGGCAAGACGGATAGGTAGCGGCACATCGGGGGGCTCTGCGGGATTAGAGGAATACAAACTCATGCTACTCTCACCAAGCTTGACGCTAAATAACCCCGCCTGTTGCGTGGAATCGACTGGGCAGTCGGACAAGATCATATCCAATTTATGCTGAGAGAGCTGTTCGAGTAGCATCTCGTGCGTCGATTCAAAGCAACGTAGGTGGATGGCATTATCGTTCGGGATAGCATGAAGCAAGATTTGACTGATCAAACGCTTAGATAAGGCATCAGCCACCCCTACATCAAATAAGATGTTTTCTTGTTGGCTATAGTTAACAATATCCAGCATCTCATAACTCAAGCCAAACATACGGTCCGCATATTGAAAAACGAGCTGACCCAGTTCGGTGGGCTCAACATAACGGCCATTGCGTTTAGTAAGCTTGCCATTTAAGCGCTGTTCCAGCGCTCGGATTTGCCCTGTCACTGTTTGTGGTGTTAAACAAAGTTTGTCCGCCCCTTGGGTGATTGAACCTTGCTTGCAGACCATCCAGAAATAATAGAGGTGGTTGTAGTTTAGGTGAGCCATGCTGATTGATAAAAAAACGCCAGACGAGCAGCTTACGCTGCCCCTCTGGCGCCTTCAAGTTTCATGCTCGTTTTAGTCTTTCACATCATCTTTATCGAGCGGCTTTCTCACCCGCTCTCCAGCACGATGCTCTAACGCACGCTCTGAAAAGCTCGACCCATTTTCGGCTTTATCTTTGTCGTTTAATGAGGCCGTCATCGCTTTTCCATCTGCCACGCCCGCTAAGTAGGCTTGGCACACGTCGCTGTTATCCTTTTCTCCGTGGCAGTACATCTCCTGGTTCGCCGCCATGGCAGAGCCAGAGACGGCAACCAGGCTAGTAATCAATGCTAGTGTCGCCTTCTTCATACTCGTCTCCTCGTTCATCAGCAAGCGCGCTGGCTGGGGGCAATGCAAAGTGCAAGACCGCATAACCAATCACCGCGGCCAAGGTTGATCCTATCAAGATCCCCAGACGAGAGAGTGTGACGAACTCGCCATTCACACCGACAAAGGCCAGTGACGAGATAAAAATAGACATGGTAAAACCAATACCACAAAGCACTGACACCGCGAAGATGTGGGTGAAATTCACACGTGCTGGTAATTTGGCAATGCCGAGTTTCACCGCTGCCCAGCTAAAGCTAAAGATACCCAAAGGCTTACCAATCAGCAGACCCAATGCAATACCTAACGGCAACATTTCGGTTAAGTTTGCCAAAGAGACGCCATCCAAAGACACCCCGGCATTCGCAAAGGCGAAGATAGGCAGGATCAAATAGGACACATAAGGATGGAGGGCGTGCTCCATTTTTTTCAACGGTGATGGGTCATCCTCCGTTTTACCTTTCAGTGGGATAGCAAAGCCAAGCACGACACCGGCGAGGGTCGCGTGAACACCTGACTGTAAAACACTGAACCACAGCACCAAACCGACCACCACATACGCGGTGATACTGGTGACCTTGCGCATGTTCATCGCCACCAAGACTAAGGTAGCAGCAAACGCACTGGCTAACGCAACCACTGACAGATCACTGCTGTAAAACAGCGCGATGATCACTATTACCCCAAGATCGTCAATAATCGCCAGTGCGAGCAAGAAGACCTTTAGCGCCAACGGTACACGATTACCCAGCAATGCCAAGACACCGAGGGCAAAGGCAATATCGGTCGCGGCCGGGATCGCCCACCCTGATACCGCGAGAGGATCACCCCAGTTAAAGGCTAAATAGACCAATGCGGGGGCGAGCATCCCACCAATGGCGGCGACCGCCGGGAAGGTCGCTTTGTCTTTCGAGTTTAAGGCACCTTGCACCAACTCACGCTTCACTTCCAAACCAATCAGCAGGAAAAAAATCACCATCAAGCCATCGTTGATCCAATGACCAACCGATAAACCGGCTATATAGGTATGAAGGGTGCTGTCATATAAAGGCTGTAGATCCGAGTTCGCTACGAACATCGCCAATACCGCCGCAATAATCAGCACAATACCTCCTGCGGATTCCATTTTCAGAAACTGACGAATGACATCAGTCATTTAAGCACTCCATACAAAAAAAGTGGATTTCCGTAGTCTAGTCAGCCAGACCACTTTTAGAAAAATCGTTTGTTCTGATAGTAAACATCGGAAAAACCGATATCAAAACTAACTTACCATTGATTTATTCGCAGTCTAATCTTTTTTATCCTTGCTAACCGCCCAGTGTCTAGCATAGTGTCAACGCGCACCTCCCTGTTACATTTTTTCCACGGATTTTTTTACGGCACCGAACGGGCACAAATAATACTTAAAATCAGCAAGCTAACTGGCGCGAACTCCACTGATAACCTCGTCCAGATCGGATTTTCAAACCACTGCAGTATTTGTGTCATATTTCTGAAATATTACCTTCTTACTATCGCCGCAGATTTTTGCTTTGACACTAAACTGACATCGAACTGTCACGGAGATATCTTATGACTCCCCATGCTACAGCGGTAGAGGCAACCCAGAGCTCCTCAAATTGGTTCCGTTGGACCAAGCTTGCCGTCATGCTTTACCTCCTACTGGTGGCCGTTGCCATGGTAGGAAGCGGCTTTAAATGGGCCGTCGGCGACGAAGCAAAGACGCTCTTCGCGTTCGCTTCTCATCCCGTAGCTGGCTTAATGATTGGTATTGTTGCTACCGCATTGATCCAATCGTCAAGCACAGTCACCTCTATTATAGTTGGCTTAGTCGCAGGTGGCCTCCCCGTTGAAGCCGCGATTCCAATGGTCATGGGGGCAAACGTAGGCACCTCGGTCACTAACACGATCGTGAGCCTTGGGCATGCTCGCTGTAAAGTGGAGTTTAGTCGCGCATTTAGTTGCGCCACCGTCCATGATTTCTTCAACCTTTTTGCCGTTGCTATCTTCCTGCCATTAGAGATGGCGTTCGGTTTGCTGAACAAGATTTCCGAGTGGTTGGTTTCACCGCTGACGCAAGCCAGTGACATGAGCATTAAAGGTTTGAACTTTGTTAAACCGCTGACAAAACCCGTGGTTAACGCGGTACAATCACCGCTTGAAGCCGCTCTGCCTGGTAACATTGGTGGCGCTATCATGATTGTCATGGGGATTGCTGCCATCGTGATTGCGATTACCATCATGGGCAAAGTGATGAAAAAGCTGATGGTCGGTCGTGCCAAAGACATGCTGAAGAACGCGATTGGTCGTGGTCCACTGCACGGTATTTTCTCAGGCTCTGTGGTCACTGTTTTGGTGCAGTCTTCATCGACAACCACCAGCTTAATGGTGCCGCTAGTCGGCTCAGGGGTGCTAAAAGTCCGTGACATCTACCCCTTCACCTTAGGCGCCAACATTGGGACTTGTATTACCGCCCTACTCGCCGCCACGGCGGTTACCGGTGAATTCGCTGTCTTTGCCCTACAAATCGCGTTGGTGCACTTAAGCTTCAACATCTTGGCGACGACGCTGATTTTCGGTATTCCGTTCTTGCGTGAATTGCCGCTCAAAGGGGCCGACTGGTTAGGCCAATTGGCAGCCAAATCAAAAGCGGCGGTACTGGCTTACATCAGCCTCGTCTTTGTGATTGTTCCAGGAAGCATTGTGCTGTTGTCACAGTGATGGGTTGACCTCCCGCCCAAGCGCAAAAAACCACCGCCCGTGCGGTGGTTTTTTATTGGAGACACCAAAGTAAGTCAGATAAAGATGTCGCGATATGACACGTGAATCCGATAAGACGTCACTAAATGGCTATCGGTGCTTTAATCGTTGGGTGCGGCTCGTACCCTTCAATCTCAAAGTCATCAATTTGATAATCAAAAATAGACGCCGGTTTACGTTTGATCACCAAGCGAGGTAGTGCACGCGGTTCACGTTTTAGTTGCTCGTAAACAATCTCGTCGGTTAAATGATTATGATAAAGGTGCACGTCTCCAAAGGTATGGACAAAATCGCCCACCGCTAAATCGCATTGTTGCGCAATCATATGAGTGAAAAGCGCATAGCTGGCAATGTTAAACGGCACACCCAAGAAGTAATCGGCGCTGCGCTGATAAAGCTGGCATGAAAGCTTGCCATCAGCCACGTAGAACTGGAACAAGCAATGGCAAGGCGCCAAGGCCATCTTGCCTTGTTCGGCGTTCTCGGTTGGGCTTATCGACTCATCAGGCAAATCAGCAGGGTTCCAAGCGGTAATGATATGACGACGTGAATTAGGTTTCGTTTTAATTTGCTCGATCAGTTGTTCGATTTGATCCACCGTCGAGCCATCAGGACACGCCCACGAGCGCCACTGCGCGCCATAAACGGGGCCAAGATCGCCGGTTTCAGTCGCCCACTCATCCCAGATACGCACCTTATTTTCTTGTAAATAGTGAACGTTCGTATCGCCGTTAAGGAACCACAAAAGCTCATGGATAATGGCACGCGTGTAGAGTTTTTTGGTGGTGAGTAGCGGAAAGCCAGCGGCAAGGTCAAACCGCAGTTGCCGACCAAACACTGACCGTGTTCCCACGCCCGTGCGATCGCCTCTATCCGTCCCATTATCGAGAATATCCTGCATCAAAGCCTGATACTGCTTCATAGTGTTTCCTATCATTGGCCAAACGAACAAAAGGCACCGCTGAGGTGCCTTGATGGTTTACTTACTATAACCGATTAGCGCTATTCGGTCACTTGGCGGATTGACGCTGGTACGCCCATCCGATCATCACTGCCCCCGCAATAATCATCGGTAATGACAACAGTTGTCCCATACTGAAAATGCCGGCAAACAAGCCTAGGTGCGCATCTGGCTCACGGAAATACTCCACAATAAAGCGGAACGTCCCGTAGCCAGCCAAGAAAAGCCCTGATACTGCGCCCATCGGTCGCGGCTTTTTGATGTAGAGGTTGAGGATCACAAACAGGGCGACACCTTCTAGCGCAAACTCATAGAGCTGTGAGGGGTGCCGCGGCCAAGGGCCACCACTTGGGAATACCATCGCCCACGGGACATCGGTCACCCGTCCCCAAAGTTCACCATTGATAAAATTCCCTAGACGACCTGCGCCCAGTCCAAACGGTACCAGCGGCGCGATAAAGTCAGCAACAGTAAAAAAGTGACGCTGAGTTTTACGCGCGTACCACGCCATGGCGGTGATCACACCCAGCAAGCCCCCGTGGAAGGACATGCCACCTGTCCACACTTTGAATAAAAACAGCGGATCGGCAATAAAGGCATCAAATTGATAAAATAGGACATAGCCAATGCGTCCCCCGAGCACGACGCCCAAAAAGCCAGCAAAAAGGAGATCGCTGACTTCTTCTTTGCTCCAACCGCTATTCGGTTTGGCCGCACGATGATTCGCAAGCCACAAGGCGAACACAAAGCCAAGTAAATACATTAAACCGTACCAACGCACGGCTACCGGACCAAGTTCAAATAAGATGGGGTCGATTGACGGAAAGGTAATGTAGCCTTCGGCCATGAATGGGATCCTTTATTTCAACAACATGCTGGCGCCGACAATAACAAGAAAGACGGCAAAAATACGTTTTATTTGCGCAGTGGGTAGCCTCACCGCCAGTTGAGCACCGACCCGTGTCATCAATACCGACGTTGACACTACGCCGAGCAACGCAGGCAAATACAAATATCCGACACTGAGCGCGGGCAAGGGTTCCGTTTGACGCCAGCCCAACCACATAAAACTCATCATGCCACCCAGCGCCAACACCGCGCCCCCCGCCGAGGCACTGCCAATGGCTTGGTGCATACTCACTCCGCGCCAATGCAGGTATGGGACGGTAAACGAGCCGCCCCCGATCCCCGCTAAGCTAGAAAGTGTTCCGATCAGCGTGCCCGCAAAGGACAGTCGCAGCCAATGCGGTAAAGGACGCGCGCGATAGGGACGCCGATTGAGCAACATTTGTAGCGCCATGGCGAGCACTATCACGCCAAACAGGCGGGGTGACCAATCGTGTGGCAGCCGATCCGCAAGCCCTGCCCCCAAGACGCCGCCCAGCATCATGCCAGGGACGAGCGCTTTAACCGCCTCAAGATGAACATTCCCCAGACGAAAATGGCGCCAAGCAGAGGCACTCGACGTCAGTACAATGGTCGCGAGCGAGGTAGCGAGCGCAATGGGCATCACCACAGTGGGCGCAATACCGAACACAGGGAGGAGAAAGGTCAGCGCAGGCACGACGACCAACCCGCCACCAATTCCCAGAAGGCCAGACAACGTCCCCACGCAGGCACCCAGCAGCATACACACTACAAAAAGTAGGGCCGTTAAGCTGGTGATCATCGCAGCTGTCCGACTTTGACCAACGCCTCTAACCCTTGCGCGGCCAGAAAGGCTTCAGTGGCAGCGCGGATCTCGTCTGGATGATCCAGAGTTAGCATCTGCTTGGCCTGCGTGACTAAATGCGCGTACGGTAAGCGGCTTAGCAAATACTTAATCTTGGCCACGTTGCGGGTATTCATACTGAGCTGGTGATACCCCAACCCCACCAGCAAAGACGCCCCCACCGGATCGCCGGCTAGCTCTCCACACACACTAACCGGAAGCTGATGACGGGTCCCCACAGCGGCAATCGACGCTAATGCGTGTAATACCGAGGGGTGCAGCGCATCAAAAATATCAGCCACGCGCGCATTGTTGCGATCGACCGCTAATAGATATTGAGTGAGATCATTGGTGCCGACCGAAAGAAAATCGACATCGCGCGCAATGTTATCGAGCTGATAAAGAATAGAGGGAACTTCAACCATGATCCCCAATAAAGGGATATTGATACTTTGCCCAGCTTGGTGTGCCTCTTGGCTGACCTCTTGATAAGCACGGCTAATCAACGCTTTGGCTTCCAATAACTCGTTACGCCCAGAGATCATCGGCAGCAATAGCTTAAGGTTGTTAAAACCAATACTGGCACGCAACATGGCGCGAACTTGAATCAAGAAGATATCAGGGTGGTCGAGGGTAAAACGGATCCCGCGCCAGCCTAAAAACGGGTTGTCCTCTTCAACACTTAAATACGGTAATGGTTTATCGCCGCCAATATCTAAGGTGCGCATCACCACAGGTTTATCAGGGTAACTGGCAAGAATCGCACGGTATTGTTTGACCTGCTCGTCTTCAGACGGAAAACGGCGCTGCATCAGAAACGGCACTTCCGTACGAAAGAGCCCAACACCGTCAACGCCCTGATTGATTGCAATCTGGCTATCGGCGCTTAAGCCGGCGTTTAAGTGAACTTCAATACGCGTGCCATCCTGAGTATGTCCTGGTGCCGCAAGTGCCGTCTCAAACGTAGACTGTAGGCTCGCTTCCTCTTGCACGAGGTGCTGGTATTCATTGATCAATGCCTCAGCGGGCTCGATCATCAACACCCCTTTGTGGCCATCGAGGATCACGGTTTTTTGATGAAGCTTAGCGGGCGAAAAGCTGACGCCCATCACCGCCGGGATCCCCAACGCACGCGCCAAGATCGCGGCGTGTGAGTTCGCCGCCCCTTCTTCCGCCACCACACCAGTGAGCAACGCGCGAGGAATGGACGCTAACATGCCCGCCGTTAGCTCTCGCGCCAACAGCACAATGGGCGTCGAAACCGGTGGTGGACTCCCCGCAGGCGCAATTAAAAAGTAAAGCAGCCGCTGTCCTAACTCTTTCACATCGCCCGCTCGGGCTTTTAGGTAAGGATCATCCATCGCGGCAAAACGGGCAGAAAAGGCTTCAACCGTTTGTCTCACCGCCCAAGTGGCGGCATCCCCTTGTTGGACCCGTACTGTCATGTCTTCACGCAGCATAGGATCGTTAAGCAGATGAACAAACAAATCAAAAATCGCCAGCGCGTCTTTTTGCAGCTCTTTATCAAAGCGTTTACGCAGACGGCGAAACTCGGTACTGGCATCGTCAATCGCCGCGTCCAGTCTGTCGAGTTCACCTTGTGTATCTAGGTGGCAAGCAGGCGCCACCTCTTCAAGCCGCGGTTGAGAGTCATCACACCATGCTTGTGCGATCCCAATGCCCGGCGACGCAGGCATTCCCTCTAGCAACACGGGAGACGGCGCTCCCTGCCAGCCACCTTGGGCATCGGCATGCGCAAACACCACGGCCAACTGCGCGGCTAAGGTCACGAGAAAGGACTCTTCGCTCTCATCAAACTGGCGGGGTTGATGTTGTTGCACCACCAGCACACCCAACACCTTTTTGCGATAAATGATGGGCGTGCCAAGAAAGGATTGAAAGGCATCTTCGCCGGTGGAGGGGAAGGGTTTGAACGCGGGATGCTTGCGCGCGTACGCCAAATTTAAAGGCTCAGCACGCTGACCCACCACACCGACCAAGCCCTCGCCAAATGCCATCGACACTTGTGCACAAGGGTCGAGGCCTTGTGTTGCCATAAGCTCAAACTGTTGGTGTTCGGCATTGGCAAGATAAACGGAGCAGCACTCGGTACGCATCGCCACGCAAGTTTGTTGCACCAAGGTGTGTAACGCCTGCTCAAGATCTGAAGACGCCGCCACACTTTGCACAATATTCCTTAACTGCGTGAGCACCCAATCTCTCCTTACATTTATCCTCGCTTGTGTCGACGCCGAGGTTTGCGTTCTTTAAACGGCATCGCAAGTGGCGCGAATTCTTTCATCGCACGCCGATACACTTCCCGCTTAAATGCCACCACTTGCCGCACTGGATACCAATAGCTCACCCAGCGCCAGCCATCAAACTCTGGTGTCCCCCCGCGCGAGACATTAACGCGTGACTCGTCACATTCAAGTTTGAGCAAAAACCACTTCTGCTTTTGCCCGATACACACGGGCTTGGAATCCCAGCGCACAAGGCGTTTGGGTAACTTGTAGCGTAGCCAATGTCGACTAGTCCCCAAGATGCGTACATCTTTTTTAGTCAGCCCCACTTCTTCATACAATTCCCGGTACATCGCTTGTTCAGGGCTTTCCCCATCATCGATGCCACCTTGTGGAAACTGCCATGAATGCTGACCATATCGACGAGCCCAGAGAACTTGACCGTGGCCGTTACAAATTACTATCCCCACGTTGGGACGATAGCCATCGCCATCAATCACTGGACGACCTCAATGATAAATCTCTACTGAACCTGATTTTTTCACAAAAAGCGGTGAAGGGTAAACAAACATTGTGGATTGAGCGTTGTTTTTGCGCACTCGTCGTCATCTGAGGATAACTCAGCTCCTAACAGGAAGTTATAAACATAGCAATGAGAGTTTGCGCACATTTATTCACGCTTTCTGTGGATAGATTTGTGAAGAAGCCTAGAAAAAGTTCACTTCTCGAACGATCAAGGATCGCGTCATAGAATTAAAAGCGAGCCAAAAAACAATAAATATATTAATAATCAGTTAATTAAATACGCGTCACAACAAAAGGATCTTTTTTAAGATCGAGCGATCGTCAAATACACACAGATCGCTTAAAGATCCACCAATCAGAAAATTATCCACACCAATAGCGCAAAAAAACGGCAAGTTCGCGATTTTTCACATTTTCACCCTCCTTTACGTACTGTATATTTGATCATGACAGTCAGGAATCCTATCAATCATCCTTCATCTGTGGATAACTACAAGCGTACGGATAGGATCATCAAGGGTAGGATCGACTTGCAGCCAATACAGCAGTTCTTGATAATGCACGCTCTCAACGTAACGAGCAGGATCCCAGCACAGTGATACAGCCCCCCGCATCCGAGCAGGTATTGATGGAGCGTGCGCTCGCCCTCGCCGGTCTGACCCTTGGCGAAGTCAGCGAGACACTGTCGATCCCTTGTCCAGCGTCACTCACGCGAGAGAAAGGTTGGATTGGCATGTTACTCGAGGCCTGTTTGGGCGCCAACGCCGGCAGCAAACCCGAACAAGACTTTGCGCATTTAGGCATTGAGCTAAAAACAATTCCGGTCAACGGCGATGGTAAGCCGCTGGAAACCACCTTTGTGTGCGTTGCGCCGCTCACTGGGATCGCGGGGGTGCGCTGGGAAAATAGCCATGTGCGGCAAAAACTGTCACGCGTCTTGTGGATCCCCGTTGAAGGCGAACGCGATATACCGGTATCACAGCGCCGCATTGGCACGCCATTATTATGGTCCCCTAGCCAAGAGGAGGAAGCGCGACTGCGCGCCGATTGGGAGGAGTTAATGGATTGGGTAGCGCTAGGTCGCGTGACGGAAATCACAGCCCGCCAAGGTGAGTCTCTCCAACTACGACCCAAAGCAGCCAACGGCAAGGCCTTGACCGACGCTTTCGGCCCCGATGGTGAGCCGATCCGTACCTTGCCGCGCGGCTTTTATTTACGCACGCAATTCACCCACCAAATCTTGCGTCGTTACTTTGTGGATCCGAAGTAAGTGTCAATCCGCACGCATGACATCCCGCGCGTTTAGGTAAAACATCAAAAACGAATTGGCATATCTTCTCGACAGCTTGGCTCGCCCCCGGTGGCAAACTCATCGTAAGGGTCCATCAAGCGTAATACGCCCTCTTCAATCCCCAGGGCTTTAAGTTTCTCCCCGACTTGCCCGACATGATCAAACTGCATCACCTCACCGGTTTGGTCCGAGCGTAAAGGCTCTAATTCATGCTTCACTTCTACTTCGATCGAGTATTTTGCGCCGCCTGCGTGTGCCATCACATAACATTGTGGACATGAGCGAGGATCCGCGCGCATCCAGGCTTTAAGCTGTGAATAGTTCATCTGACTTTCCTCTAGATTACACTTTTTCGTGTCCATCATGCCTAGCAATAACACCGCGCTCAGACCGATACCATCGGACAGTCCATTTAGTAATGGTCAATATTTAACCAGCTGTCAAGCCGCAGCTAAACCGCTTTCGATCATTTTTAAAATTCTCTACTATGGACTGCCATAGGTCGATTGCAGACAAGGAGAAAGGATGCAATACCACCGTTTGCCCCATTCCTCGCTAGAGGTGAGTAAAGTGTGCTTAGGCACCATGACATTTGGTGAGCAAAATAGTGAAGCTGACGCCCATGCGCAGCTCGATCTTGCCTTTGAGCGGGGCGTGAATTTCATTGATACCGCTGAAATGTATCCCGTTCCCCCCAGCCAATCCACACAAGGTTTAACCGAACAGTACATCGGCAGCTGGTTAGAAAAGTCCGGGAAGCGCGATCGCGTTATCCTCGCCACCAAGGTAGCCGGACCACGCAATGTCCCCTATATCCGTGACAATATGTCGCTTAACCGACGCCATATTCATCAAGCCGTCGAGGATAGCCTGACACGACTAAAAACCGACTATATCGATTTGTATCAAGTGCACTGGCCACAGCGGCATAATAATTGTTTTGGTAAGCTCAATTATCCGTATCAAGATGAACACTCTGGGGTCACCATCCTCGACACGCTGGATGCGCTGCATGAGCTTGTCCAAGCAGGAAAAATTCGTTATATCGGTGTCTCAAACGAAACGCCTTGGGGCGTGATGCGCTATTTGCATCTGGCAGAGAAGCACGGCCTAACGCGTATCGTCTCTATTCAGAATCCTTATAATTTGCTTAACCGCACCTTTGAAGTCGGCCTGTCGGAAATCAGTCATCATGAAGGGGTCGAGTTGCTTGCGTACTCGCCGCTCGCGTTTGGCGCGTTGAGCGGAAAATATTTGCAAGGCGCACGCCCGAAAGGGGCCCGTTGTACACTGCACCAACGCTTCGCGCGCTACTTTACCGAGTCAGGGCAAAAGGCCACGCAAGAATACGTTGATCTTGCCCAACGCCATGGCCTCGATCCTGCACAAATGGCACTCGCGTTTGTGAATAGTCGTCCTTTTGTCGCGTCTAACATCATCGGTGCCACGACGCTAAAACAGCTCGAGAGTAATCTCGATAGCTTGGATCTGACGCTGAGTGACGATGTGCTTGCCGGTATTGATGAGATTGCTAACCGCTATCCCAACCCCTGCCCTTAGATCGCAAACGGCAGCCAAGTTGGCTGCCGCGCAGTGTTTTATTCGAGGATGGGGCGGCGTATCAACCGATACGCCGCTTCCTAGGACCCATTATAACCATCGCCATCGTCGTCGCCATGTCACAAGATAACGTTTGGCCGCAAATTGTGTGCTAACGGGCAAAGCATCTTGCTTGTCAGGCGCAATACCAATATCACGTTGTAGGTGACGATTTAACGCCACATCTGTGTAGCGGTAACGGTGTGTGCTCGCGCGACGCTGACGAATCATATCCAAACGCACCAGCGCTTGGGCTAAGGGTAATAAAGATAGTTGAGTCATGATGGCTCTCCTTTTCGGTTACAGGAGGCCACAGGCATAAAGCGAAGTGGGACTGCAAACTGGCCGCGTTATACCTGCGACCAGTTACAGTTGGACGCAGAGTCAGATGCGTGAGCGGGTATCCTGAGCCAAGTGGTTGGCACAGTGACGCGCAGAGGCAACGATGACATCGAGTTTTTTCATCGGAAAATAAGTCATGGCATTAACCTCCTTGAGCATGTGAATCTGCGTGAATGGAGCTAATAGTATTCAATAACTTATAATTAATATCAATAAGTTATATAAATATTGTTCAAATAAAGCGCAACACTCTGTCTAGCAATAAAGACATGGGGGATTGTGCTGTTAAATCTCTCACGGTTTGATAGTCCGTAGATATTTGTACCACGGCTGGCGAGATGTATGAAAAACCTTTAAACCAGGTTGCTTTGCGAGTAATGATTTAACGTCCTAAAATGTGAAAACCCAGCCTGGCAATAGAAATACTTGAGTCCATCACCATAGGCTCCCACATATACATCCCTGAATCCTTGATACTTCAGTGCAGTCATAACAAAACGCAGAAAAATCGTGCCAACGCCTTGACCTTGATATTGAGGGGCAACTGCAAACGGTTCTAGATACACACTATTATCGGTATGATTTTGCCATCCAGTGCACGCGGCAATCACTGTGTTTGGATAAAGTGGATCGACTAAACAGAAATCTAAATCCTGGCGATAATTAGGTGCGTTTTCCGTTATTTTGTAACTTGATAATAAATCATAATGCGAGCGATCCTGAAACGCCGAAGCGACACATTCCATCCGGCTTTCATACAAGTTGGGGTCGACGAGGGTTCTAAGTCGATAATGACTGGTAGCCAAAGACTGCGTATATTGATTTAAGTCACCGACAAGCAAATACTCCTGTCCGATATCCTTATCGAAGCCATACTCTTTAAGCAACATTATTAGCATGTTATCTTCTTGATCCGCCCAACATGTCATCTTTTTACGTCCATTTTCTAGGCAATAATTTGTCTCCATTGCCCATTCCAGCATTTGCTTCAATAAAGCATATCGATACTCTGAAGATGTAAAGAAAAAACTGTTGAAATCGGCAGCCTCAGAAAGAGCCACACCGACCAGCTTGCCATCATCATCTCGCCACAACGACACATGGTCTTCCCAGTCAGTAATCCCTCTTTTCTCGAACAATGGTTTGACCAAATATCGTGCATATTCAAACCTTCTCGGATGCCAACAGGCATCTACCGTTTTCTGTTTGAACAGCGAATCAAAAAATCGTTCCACTTCCTTAAAAACATCACTATTATATTCACAAACGTTGAGTGGACTGGTCATGTTTATTTCTTTATCACCTCATATTTATAAAATTTTCATAATCACGTGACAAAAACATAGCCCTTAGAATTAAAACGTCACACTGTAATTGTGAATATATAAACTACATTTATATACTTTCTGCCTTTAACCACCAATTAGGGGATTGTGGTCGATACATATAATACCCTTGCATATAGGGGATCGTTACTTTTTTTAGTTTACTAAAAGTCATGTTATCTTCTACACCTTCTGCAACGAGCTTCACATTTTCTTTTCTACCATATCCACATAGGTAGATTAAAAAGTCCATACAGGGTTGCGAGACAATGGACTCACTCACTAGCTTTTTATCTAGTTTGACCTGATAAAGAGGAAGGTTAAACAAACTTGTGATTGCACTCATTCCTGCACCAAAATCATCAATTGAAAGCTTAAATCCAAATCGATTAAGCTCTTCGAGCACTGCGTTAACTTTCATCCCTCCGTCTAATGGATAAGACTCAGTGACCTCCAATACGACGCGTTCAGGGGGTAAGTAGTACATTCTGACAATATTGAGCATGTCTTTGACGACATTAGGGTGAGTGAGTTGCTGGACCGAGATATTGACATTAATCATCGGTCGAGTCTCAAACAATTTATCGTAATCAGTGAGGAATTGGCAGGCTTGTCTGAGCACCTCTAGGCCGAGTGCGTGGATATGGCCCAAATTTTCAGCAATAGGGATAAAGTCACCAGGAGATATTGGCCCCATGATAGGATGCGTCCACCTGGCGAGCGCTTCAAAACTATGTATGTTACCGCTTTTTACCTCAACGATCGGCTGTAATACGATATGAATACTACATTCTTGAATTGCGTTTTCGAGCGAGTCTGTGATCTCAAAATACCGTTCTTCTCTTCTGCATAACCGTTCATCAATGGTCATATCAAAACCAATCATATCTTGTAAACACTGTTCACGACTCGTTTTTTTCACTTGTCGCTTAACTTTTCGATCACAATTGATACATTGAGGCTTATAGGCCTCCTTGGAAATACCACTATAAGCCTCCAGCATATTTCTCCCCTAAAAAAACATTATAAATAGCTAGAATAATAATCTCGCTACCAGTTTTCGAAAAATAACCCGCAACAATAGCCTAGTATGCACATGGATGAGAGCTAAAGTAGAGCTTCAACAAGGCCGCTTCCATATCAAAGCTTTTACTTCGGCACCCATGAATAAAGCCTCGCATATCTTGACGTATCGGCTTATATTTTGGGCTATCTAACATACGTTTATAGTAAACAAGCAACAAACGCTTCCGCTCCTGTAAAGAAACATACTTGTCTACACTGTCAATGTAGGAGTAAAGTCTTATTAAGCTATTCACAACAAGTTCAAAAAAAAGCCGCTCTTTTGTGTCATTTTTGGCGTCTGACATACAACGGTTGCCATCCATCAACACCGACCTCGTTTTAAACTCTGAACCGCTTTACCGTTTCATGCAGGCGTGAGTTCAGACGACCAATTTTCTCGGCTTCTTCTGTGACCACATCACTCCCTTTGCTAATTGACGCTACAATGGTCTTAATCCTATTCATGTTTTCGCTGATATCCGCAGACACCGCTGATTGCTCTTCAGCCGCTGTTGAGATTTGCGTACTGGCATCGTCGGTCTCTTTTGCGTACTCCGCCATCGTTCTCAAGCTTGTAGCCACCTGCTCTTGACCGGAAGCCGTATCAACACACATTTCTTTTGTACGATTAATCGCTGCAGACATTTGTTCGCTACTAGCTAGTAGCGCAGAAAGCACCTTATCGATTTCCTTGGTACTGTCCATTGTCCGACTCGCTAACGTCCGGACTTCATCCGCGACGACCGCGAAGCCTCGTCCCTGCTCACCGGCACGCGCCGCTTCTATTGCTGCATTAAGCGCCAACAAATTGGTTTGCTCTGCAATTTCTCCAATTACTTTCAATGCGTCATTAATGTTGTCACTGCTGGCGTTCATATCGCTTACCAAGGCAACAGAGGCTTCCATATCTTCTAGCAAGCGCTCGTTGAGCGACTGCGCTTTTCTCACCACTTCTTCTGATTGCGCACCTAACTCTGCTGCATCTACAGTGATCTGGGACGCTTTGACCGCGCTTTGTGCGACAGAATGGGCGGTACTGTTCATTTCTTCAATGGCTGTTGCAACTTGCTCAGTTTCAACCGAGTGCTGACCCATACTCTTAGCGTTTTCTTCGGTGAGTGATTGCAAACGCTCGACATTATCGGCTAGCCCTAAGGAGACCTCGACGATATCAGCAACGGCACGATGGACTTTATCAATAAATGCATCAATACCTCGACCAATGTCACCCAAGTCATCATTGCGCTCAAGGTTAAGACGTTTAGTGAGATCGGCTTCACCACTGGAAAGATCCTCTGCCAACACACGAAGAGAGGTGATAGGACGGTACAGCTTATTGATCAACAGATAGAAAGCAGCAATCGCTGCCAGGATGCCCGCAAACACCATGAATATGGTAGTGGTGCGAGTTTTATAAATCGGCGCAAATGTTTTTTCGTCCTCTAGAGCGACGCCCAAAAACCACGTTGTATCAGCAATCTCTAGCGGCACCGAGAAAAATACTTTTTCAACTCCCCCATAGGTATACTCTTGATACTTGGGTTGAGTACTATTGATAACAACCCTCGCAACATTGGAAAAGCCCGCCAGTGATACGGCTTTCTCACCATTAGAAATATTTGGGCTTGACGAGGCGAGAATGGTCGAGTGTCCATCCATAATCACCGCGACTGCCCCATCCATCTCTTGGAAAGACTCAACAATCTTATTCATTTTTGACAAGTCAAAATCAAAAGAGAGGACATCGTTTTCTATTTGAGTGGCCATCGACATCCACATTCTCTCGGCGCCTTTGTAAGCTCGCGTTGTCGCAACGCCATTTGTCGATACCGCCGCTTTATACCACTCTCTATTTCGTGCATCGCCTTTATATATGTGTCCTGGCCAGTCATCACCCTGTTGATTCCAATAAGCCTGACCATTTTTAGAAGTGAATACCACACTATCCGTATTGGTTGAGGCGGCGATATGCTTGACCAGTGCTATTTTATCAGCTGGTAAAGGGTTGCTTTTGTAGTATTCGGATAGATTTGATAGGACACTTTCTTTTTCATCAAAGTAGGAGGAAATGGTTCCGGCATTCGCTTCTACATATTCCCTAACCGTTTTCTCTTTATCCTGCCTAAATGCGTCATAGACATTGAGATATGTCAAAAGACTGACCACCCCTAATGATAAAGATACCAATATCAACACCCCCACAAGGAGCGATTGTCTAAACCCTAACTTCTTCATTCCCCTCTCCCATAAAACTGCTATCTAGGCATTAAAATTTATACAAGACACCAAGAGAAAACATATAGTTATCATCAACTTCCTGTTCAGAGCCTGCTATATATACATCATCTTGCGAGGACTCATAGCCGAGACGAGACATCACATGAATGGTTTCGCTTAAGGGTCGCGTCACGATGCCGCCAAGCTCATATCCCCACTCATGCCCAAAGTCTTTTGGCTCATCACTCTCATCGACATCGAACTCATAATGCTTATAGGTGAGTCCCCCGTATAACCCTGCTTGGATACAGGCATAATCACGCGTTAAGGTCAAACCAAGGGAATAGCCTGTTTTATCGATACCCTCTAATGATAGATGGCTTTTATGTTCTATTGCGTCATAACTCCACCCGGCATAGATTGAGGTACCTTCTAACAGTTGATAGTAATAGGTGAACTGAGCGCCGTTCGCACGTCCGTCGATTATTTCTCCACTGTCATAGAGAGAGTGTCTATACTCAATTGATATTGCATTATGAGTGTTAGAGTAAGCAGAAAAGGAAGCGCACGAGGCCAGCAGTAATAGCAGGTAAAAAGCAGGCGTATTCATCATAAAATACCAGGTAAATAGAACTTAGTCAGAAATTAACGCCAGGGGCTATACGGGTAAATGGTACTCTGGTACGAAATATAATGTACCCCAAAAAAACAACAAATCCTAGCTGCTTTATTAACAAAAATCATAATAAATCATAGCGTCCCTTAACACCGAGTTTCTTATATATATTATTTGCATGGGACTTAACCGTGTTGATGGATATATTTAGTGCACTAGCAAGATCTTTGTAAGAGTAACCCAGCTTAAGCAGCTCCACGATTTCTCTCTCCTTTTTAGATAAAGCATGACAGCTTGCACCCTCTTTTTGTAAATCTATGGCTTGCATACTTCGCTTCAAACAGACAAAAAGAATGGGCGGCTTGAAGTCACAAGGTCTATTTCTCAAGTAATTTCTAATTTGCTCTTGATAAAAATGCTCAACAAAAGACGCTTTTACAATGCACGGCAGCCTGACACGTTCGTCTCGACATCGAGCTAACTCATACAGCGAGTAGAAATCAGGGGTGTTCCAAGCTTCTGATACCTGGTTATACTCGTAAACCGAGATGAGTTTTCTCTCAAACGCAACAAAGCTCTTAAAGGAGAACCGCTCTCTTGATACCTCGATTAGCATATTGCAGTACAAAGAGTATATCTGATAAAAACAGTTATCAGCAGATGATAAATAATCACGCTTAAAGCGAGTTATATATTTATCTATGGTGTGTAAACCTTTCCCTGCCCAAATTGAAGAAATGATAATAGCTACCGTTGTCATGTACTCCATTTTATGTGTTCGGTAAGGTAGTAGGGTGTATAATTCATACCGGCCCAATGCGGTCTCGTGACTATCACTCATTGCTGCACAAAGGATATTTAGGAAATAGCCATAATACAGGCTAATCCAACGCTTTCGCCTTTGGCATAAGGGAAGGAGGTTTTTTAGCAGATGTTGGCAATCATCAAATCGGCTAAGAAGAAATAATTCTTGGGCAGTTGATGTGAGTAAGTCAACTGCTTCTTCGTCATCAATGTCAATTTTATCAAGCTGATACTTTTCAAAAAACAAATCAGCACTGAGTGTTTCACCGTGCTCTAGCCGACGCACGATATGATACAAGACTATTTCACCATAGCTACTGGAGTCTGGGTTATGATTACCGAAAAAAACGTTATAACATAGCTTAGCTTGTTCAAACTTCCCAAACACAAGATATATTTTAATCGCTTTGACGAGCACTCTCTTTTCTAAATTGAAACCTTGCCGCATCAGCCTGTTCACTAAGAACAGTGGCGTTTCACTTAAGTTAAGATCAATCATCACCTGTAAGATCACACTCACGTAATGATTCACATTACTCTCATGCTTCAGTAAGGTTTCATATAATCGATTTACTCCTTCTTTAGGTAACACACTTAAAAACCTGAAGACTCTATCATCATTATCGATGATCGATAGAATTGTTTGCCAGTCAAGATCCGATAGTTCTCTCCCTAAATAACAGTACTCATGTCCATTTTCTCTAATGATATCCTTTTCATTAGATAATTTTTCTTTGACAACATCCCTATAAGGGAAAGCGCAACGATCTAAAACGTCGTAAGTAATAACCCTACTCAACTTAAAGGCTAGTAACAGCTCTTCTTCAATTTCAGACATTACATACTCTCAATGATTATTCGATGGTCACACTGAGTATCGCCTTAAATTGGGCAACAACTTACTCAGACTCACACGACTTTTCGTAGCCAACGAACATTACCATTAGTAACACTTTAATCAATAGTACCTAAGTACTATTAACTTCTGGCTTATATTAACCTCAATGCATAAGAGCGGTACCCAGTACCGCTCTTCACTCCTTGTCTTTAGGCGCAAAACCTACGCTCGTGTCAATTGCGTCATTTCTTCGCGAACCTGCGGTACGGTTAAGCCAACAATAATTTGAAAGCTATCACCATTACGTACCATGTTTACTGCACCATGCTCTTGAAAATATTGCGTTTCCGCTACTTTTTCTGGCTCATGTACCTTGATACGTAACCGCGTGGCACAATTGGTGAGCAAGGCTATATTATCTTTGCCTCCTAACCCTTCAATAAACGCGCTCGCTTGTCCACCGTCAATCACACCGCTCGATGAATCACTCTGTTGCGCGCCCTTATAGTCGGCTTTGGTATAAAGCTTCGCCTCTGCGCTACCTCGACCAGGGGTGGGAATATCAAACTTCAAAATCAGCGCGCGGAACACCACAAAGTAGATGGCGGTAAAACTCAGACCGATAAGCACTTGTGCAATATATGTAGTGCCATGCAAGCTGCCTAGTGGTAGCCAATTTTGAAAAATAAAGTCGATAAGTCCGGTTTGAAAGTTACCTGAGACACCAAACCAATAGGCAATGGTTGCCATGGTAGCTGCCAGTACCGCGTGGAGTGCAAACAATGCCGGCGCGATGAACAGGAAGGTAAACTCAATCGGCTCAGTGATCCCAGTAAGAATGGCCGTCAATGCCGCACCGAGTACTAAACCGAGCACCATTTTCTTGTTTTCTGGTTTCGCGGTTGCGTAAAGGGCCATAGCAATACCTGTACAGCCAAAGACTTTCCCCATCCCAGTCAACATCAAGCCACCTTGTGGGAACTGTTCAGTTAAAGGCGCAGGGTTACTGGCAAAGTTTTGGATATTTTGAATCCAATGCGCCACCGTGCCGCCATCCACCGCGACGGGTCCATAGAATACGGGGCCATAGACAAAGTGATGCAAACCCGTTGGGATCATAATTCGCTCAAGGAAAGTGAACATCCATACCCCGAACGATCCAGCACCAACTAAAAAGGTTTGTAGATTATTAATGCCGTGCTGAATACTTGGCCAAGTAAAACAGGTGATAATCGCCATGAGTACCATGATGGGGAAACTCACAATAACCACCAAAGGTGTGCCACCAAATACCGCCGCCCAGTTTGGCAGTTTTTTGTCGAAGAAGCGGTTGTGAACCCAAACGGAGAGGCTAGCAATTACGATGGCGCCCAATAGGTTAGTATCCAAAGTAAGTATACCGCCCACATCAGTAAGCCCACGCTCACCCTCCACATAGTTCACCCCAAGCTCAGGTCCCCAGAACTGTAAAATGCCACCAATCACATAATTAAAGGTGATGTATGACACCAGTGTGGCAAGCACTGCGCGCCCAGATGCAGATTTTGCTAGTGCTATCGGTAACCCTACCGCAAACACCAAGGCCATATTTTTAAACACCGCCAACGAGGCTTGGAGAAGGATCGTTGACACTTTTACCCATGCACTGCCTTCCACTGCCCAAGGAAATAGATCTTGGTTGAGCAGCATCACCGATAAGCCTAATAACATACCGGCTGCAGGAAAGAGGAGCACAGGGACAAACATTGCTGCGCCAAAGCGCTGGATCATATCTTTCATGATGATCGCTCCCAGATGTTGGCCCCAGATGGTCTCTGGGGCATCGTATTATTAATGAAATTGAGGTAGATAGTCGCTGTTCACACGTAAGAGCTCATCGACGATTTGCTGCGCTTTTGGCACATCCACAACGGTGCGATTAAGCGTGAGCGCGTTGACCAGTGTTTGTCGATCCCCGCTAAACCATGCATCCACGACCAGCTTTTCGTAGCCGAGTTGGCCTTCGATCAGTGCTTTTTGGAATGTAGGGATGGTGCCAACGGCAAAGCGTTTCGGGCCGTCATTGGTTAACGCGGCCGGAACTTCAACCATGGCATCATTCTGAATATTTGGGATCGCGCCATCATTCGGTACGATAACCAGATAGGTCTCACCACGGTTATAGGCCAAGGAGGCCGCTACACGCACCATATAGCGTCCATGGATATCTGCATGAAGATGCTCATTCGCGGTAGTGCCCGCGGCAATGATGCGCTCATTCAGGCTAAACACTCGCTTTTCTCGACCATTGATCACTTGGCGCGCACGCGTATTAGCAATATCTTCTTTTTCCACCATTTTTTCTGGATATAAGTAGTATTGCAGGTAAGTATTGGGTAAATACTGCGGATTGTCTTTTAGCATGGTTTGCATGTTCTTGAACGTTGCTTGCCATGAAGGGTCATCAGCAATTTCTGGATCAACGGCACTGATCCCCTCTTCCAAAATGATGCGTTTAATCTCATCGGTCAGGTCGACACCTTCTCGGTTTCGTACCTTGGTAAACCATCCAAAGTGATTCAGCCCAAAGTATTCCGGCACCAAGTCCCAGATTTCGCAGCCGAGTAATTGCGCATAACTCACCATAATGGCAGCGGGCATGTCGCAGATGTTTAGAATGCGGTTGTCATGAGGAAACTCTCGCTGTAAGGCTTCAGCGACAATGGCTGCAGGATTGGTATAGTTTAAAATCCAAGCATCCGGAGCAAAGTGACGGATGTCATTCACGAGAGTGATCATGTCACCAATCGAGCGTAGTCCATACGCCATGCCGCCCGCGCCGCACGTTTCTTGTCCCACACAACCGTAAAACAATGGGATCTGCTCATCACGCTCACGCATCGGTAACCCACCCGTGCGGATCTGAATAAAGAAGAAATCGGCATCTGAAAATGCGGTTTCTTTATCCGTGGTATAAACGAACTCCTCGACCTCAGGATAGGCCTCGCGCAGTAAGATTTCTGTTGCTTTGGCGTTTGAAGCTTGTCTTTGTTCATCAATGTCGTAGAAGGTGATTTTGCTTAGCGGAAATGCTTCTTTTTCAGCAATCAAGCTATTGATCATCCCCAATGTATAGGTGCTTCCACCCCCGACGATAGTGAGCTTTTGTGGTTTCATCATCGTGTCTCCTCTTAATATGTATCTTTAATGTATTACATAAGTAATACTTTAAGAATACACAAAAGAGCATTTATTGATCTAAAGCACAATGAAAATCTATTTATGTACTTCAAATGTATTATCGATCACAGTTTGTTATGATGGGGAATGCAGCCAAAAGGAGCCGACATGTTGAAACCTCGCTACATGCAAATAGCCGATTTACTCACTGAGCAGATTAAAGATGGCACCCTGACACCAGGCGCGATGATGCCGACTGAGGCCACGCTACAGGCTACCTATGACGTCAGCCGCGTCACGATACGTAAGGCGATGAAGGTGTTGGTTGATAATGATCTCCTCTACCGTGTCCGAGGTAGCGGCAGTTATGTAAAAGCACCTAAAGCACAGCACAACGCCTTTCAACTGATGGGCTTTATCGAAGAAGTCTCAGCGCAAGGCAAAACACCCAGCTCAAAAGTGATCGCATTTGAAACGTCACCTTGCAGCCACACCATTGCCAGCAAGTTAAACGTGGAGGAAGGGACGTTGATTTATGAAATACAACGTCTTCGTTTGATTGATGGCGAGCCAGAAATCCTTGAGTGCACGTACCTGCCGGTGGCCATGTTTACCGATCTCAGTATCGAAGTGATGCAAACATCGAAGTACGACTATATCGAGCGACATAAGGGGATGCAGATCGCGAAAAGTCGCCAATGTGTCTGGCCAGATAGCACGTCAACCTCACTCGCCGCCCTCCTCAACACCCGTGAAAATTCGCCCATATTACGGGTCGAATCAGTCAGCGAGCTTGTCGACGGGACACCGTTTGAATATACAGTGAACTACTTTCGCTTATACCAGTACAGCTTTGAATTCATCGCTCACCGCCAAACACAACAATGATCCATTTCCTCGAGACGTCTCGGTTGCGTTGTTGAGTATGAGGTGTAGTCTGACCGAGTTACCTTACTTCGACGGAATATCTGATGAGAACAAAAGCAGATAGATGGCGCCATGCTATCGGTTTTGAATTAACGGGCTTGATCTTAGTGGTGTTAGGGCTCAATTGGATCCTTGGCGCAGGCATCGGTCATCTTGGGATCATGGGGGCGATTTTTTCTGTGCTTGCCACCCTTTGGAATTATGTCTACAACATTGGCTTTGATAAAGCGATGCTGGCTTGGCGGGGCTCAGTGCTCAAAACCTTACCGCTGCGTCTGCTGCATGCGGTGATCTTTGAAGCCGGTCTGCTGGTCGCAACCATCCCCTTTATCATGTGGTGGCTGTCGATGAGCTTTTGGCAAGCACTCAGTATGGATATTGGGCTCGTGGTATTTTATCTGGTATATGCGTTTGTTTATAACTGGCTGTACGACTATCTGTTTCCGATCCCAAATACGCAATCCCAGCAGGGCTGAGTCTGCCAGCCCTGAGCGTCACTCGTACAAAGATTTACTGACGGAAGGTACGCGGCGAGGGGATCAAGTTGTGTTTGTTCAATAGCCGATACATGGTCGCACGTGACACACCGAGCTCTTTGGCCGCGGCCGATACTTGTCCCTTATTTTCTTCAAGGACGGCGATCAGCGCGTCTCTTTCAGACTCTTCACGGATTTTACGTAAGCTTTGTTTATAATCCCCCTGACGGGGCAGATCTAAGTGCTCCGCTTCAATCACCAGATGATCGGCCAACAATACTGCCCGTTTCACCTGATTAATGAGCTCGCGCACATTACCCGGCCACGAGTAACTGCTTAACACACGCTTGGCCTCATCGGAAAAGGTCCTCGCCTGTGTGTTGTATTGACGTGCAAACTTAAGCAAAAAATATTCTGCCAAATCAGGCACATCTGGCTGACGGTCTTTTAATGAAGGCATATTAATGCGCAGTACGTTTAACCGGTAATACAGATCCTCACGAAAAAGCCCCTCAGCCACGCGTTTTTCCAAATCCATGTGGGTCGAGGCAATCACCCGCACATCCAAGTCATGCTCATATTTATCATGACTGATATCCAAGGTGCCCTCTTGCAATAAGTGCAATAAGTGCCCTTGTAGATGCAGCGGCAGATCACCAATCTCATCAAAAAAGAGAGTACCTTTATGGCATTGACGAATTTTGCCATGCGAGTGCTCGTCTCCCAATAACGCCTGCTGCATTTGTTCATCCGCAAGCGCTGAGCATTTAATCGACTCAAATCGCGCCTTCGCACGGGTTGATGCATGATGAACCGCTTGCGCTACCAACTCCTTACCTGTGCCGCTCTCACCGGCTATCAATACAGACACGTCGGTTGGCGCAACACGCCTGACCTGGTCACGCAACTTTTTCATCGCGGGGCTGGCGCCTTCCAAACCCATATCGCTATGATCGCCAAGTTGCGGCCATACTTGTCGCTCAAGGCGCAACATGCCCAATTGGTGACCAATGGTACTCATCAATTGCGAGTTCGGGACAGGCGAGGTGAAGTAATCAATACAAAAGCTGACAATAAACTGACAGATCGCTTCGTTATTAAGTTGGTTTTCTCTTACTAAGGCTAACCAGCGCACCTGTTTGTTGCGATTAACCAGTGACGCCACCCCATTGAGGCTGAAGTCATCATGACTTAAATCGACAATACCTATACAGGGGCCGATATCTTGTAGCAATGACTGCGCGGCTCGCAAATCATAACAGCGATGACAATGCCAACCAGCTTGCTCAAGGGTCGCTAACCAAGGCTCATATGTCCCGCCAACAACGACGAGTGAGCTCAAGGTTTTGTCATTCCCCGAATCGAATCCCATAACACCTGCCTTACATCCAGTCTGTCTTTTTTGCCAGCGAATCAAGCCCCTATTATAAAGAAGGGCAAGTTCTAATCTGTCTCAATAAAGAGACATACGATGGGTTGTAATACGGATAATTGTAGCCAAATATCTGAAAAAGCCAGATAAAATATCGCAGGTTTATGAAAAGACAATGACGCAAGGCGCAAAAAAAGCGGCTCAATGAGCCGCTTGTTCTGTGGTCTGTCCAGTGTTAACTGCCTTGCTGTGGGCGCATGGCTGGGAACAAAATCACATCGCGAATCGTATGCGTGTTGGTGAATAACATCACCAATCGGTCAATACCAATTCCTTGTCCCGCCGTCGGTGGCAAACCATGCTCGAGTGCGTTGATATAATCCGCATCGTAGTACATAGCCTCATCATCACCGGCATCTTTGGCATCGACCTGAGCTTTGAAACGTTCATCTTGGTCTTCTGCGTCGTTAAGCTCCGAGAAGCCATTTGCCACTTCACGCCCACCGACGAAGAATTCAAAACGGTCGGTCACAAACGGGTTATCATCATTGCGACGCGCCAGCGGTGAAATATCGGCCGGATATTCGGTGATAAAGGTTGGCTGAATCAACTGTGGTTCAGCCGTCTCACCAAAGATCTCTTCCAGCAACTGCCCAGTCGTCCAGAATGACTCAACACTGATCTTGAGTGATTTCGCTATCGAGGCAAGGTGGTCACGATCTTGTACCGTCTCATACGTCAGCGCCTGAATATCAGCATGATCAGGGTTATATTGCTTGATAGCATCGAGCATGGTCATTCGCGGATAAGGCCCCGCGAAATTAATTTCATGCTCACCATAAGGCAACACAGACTGCCCCATCACGTCCAGCGCGACGCGAGAGAGCATGTCTTCCGTAAGATCCATCAGATCATTGTAATCGGCATACGCCATATAGAATTCCATCATCGTGAATTCTGGATTATGACGCGGTGAGAGCCCTTCATTACGGAAGTTACGGTTCACTTCAAACACACGCTCAAAGCCGCCGACAACCAAACGCTTTAAGTAAAGCTCTGGCGCCACACGTAAGTACATGTCGATATCAAGCGCATTATGGTGGGTGGTAAACGGACGCGCGGTCGCACCGCCTGGGATGACGTGCATCATCGGCGTTTCCACTTCCATAAAGTGTTTTTCCACCATGTAATTACGGATGGCGGTGACCACATTAGAGCGTACCTGGAAGGCGTGACGCGACTCTTCGTTGACAATCAGATCGACATAACGCTGACGATAGCGCAGCTCTTGGTCGGCCAGCCCATGAAATTTTTCCGGTAGCGGACGTAGGGCTTTCGTCAGCAGCTGGTAGCGCTCCATGTTGACATACAGATCGCCTTTTCCAGATTTATGTAGCGCACCGTGCACACCAATGATGTCACCGATATCTAAACCTTGGTACTCGGCTTTCAACGCCTTTTGCACGTCTTTTGACGCATAGGCTTGAATACGGCCCGAAACATCTTGCACCACCATAAATGGGCCACGTTTAGCCATGATGCGGCCCGCGATGGTCACTTTATGGTCAAGTGTTTCAAGTTCCGCTTTTTCTTTCTCGCCAAATTCAGCTTGCAAGTCAGCCGCTAGATGCTCACGACGGAAATCATTAGGATGGCCGTTTGCCTTGCAGTTTTCACGAATGTGAGTGAGCTTGGCGCGACGCTCGGCAATCAGCTTATTTTCATCTGGTAACTGGTCAGTCATAGAAAACCCTTTACATTAATTCGTCATTACAGGCCAGATTTGAGGCTGGCTTCAATAAATTTGTCCAAGTCGCCGTCGAGAACGGCCTGCGTGTTGCGGTTTTCAATACCGGTACGCAAGTCTTTGATGCGCGAATCATCTAATACGTAGGAGCGGATCTGACTGCCCCAACCGATATCTGATTTGGCGTCTTCGTTGGCTTGTTTTTCCGCGTTTTGCTTTTGTAGTTCAAGCTCAAACAACTTCGCACGCAGCTGTTTCATCGCTTGATCTTTGTTTTTATGCTGTGAGCGATCGTTTTGGCACTGCACCACGGTGTTGGTCGGCACGTGGGTGATCCGAACCGCTGACTCGGTGGTGTTAACGTGCTGCCCACCCGCGCCAGAGGCACGGTACACATCAATCCGCAAATCTGATGGATTAATATCGATATCAATGTTGTCATCGATTTCCGGATACACAAACGCCGAGGCAAACGAGGTATGGCGACGGCCCCCCGAGTCGAAAGGCGATTTACGCACAAGACGATGAACGCCCGTTTCAGTACGTAACCAGCCGTAGGCGTATTCACCGGTGATGCGTACTGTGGCAGACTTTAATCCAGCCACATCCCCTTCAGAGACTTCAATCACATCGGCTTTAAAGCCTTTCGCATCCGCCCAGCGCAAGTACATGCGGAGCATCATGTTGGTCCAATCTTGCGCTTCGGTACCGCCTGACCCAGCTTGCAGGTCAATATAGCAATCAGACGCATCGTGCTCACCAGAAAACATGCGGCGGAATTCTAGCTTGGTTAGCTTGGCTTCAAGCTCCACCAGCTCAGGTTCCACTTCGTCGAAGGTTTCTTGATCGTCTTCTTCGACCGCAAGCATCAACAATTCGTTGACGTCTTCGCCGCCTTGAGTCAGTTGATCAATGGTTTCCACCACCGCTTCTAGTGAGGCGCGCTCTTTCCCTAGCGCTTGCGCACGTTGCGGCTCATTCCACACGTCCGGTTGTTCTAACTCGGCATTAACTTCTTCTAGACGCTCTTTCTTGGCATCATAGTCAAAGATACCCCCGAAGGACATCGGTACGTTCGGCGATATCGGCGAGGCGGTTTTTGATTGGATTAATCTCAAACATGGTCAAGCATCTTCATTGTTAGCGGAAATTTAACCGCCGAATTTTAGCGAATTGTCGCGCCAATAAACAGGGCGTGATGGAAAAAGCCGCACATTTAAGCGGCTTCAAGGTGAGAGATGATCAACTGAGCGCTACGGTTTCCGCGAAACTCATTTATATCGAGGCGGTAAACGAGCCGTAGCGTCTTGGTGCTGGGATCGGGCCAGCGACGCAAATCAACATTAAAGGCAATGGCGTCAATCATGGTGCCACCGCCCTCGGGCTCGACCATCAATTTTAAGTGTTTTCCGCCCACCAGTTTTTGCTGCAGCACCTTAAAAATGCCATCGAACTGCGGCTCTGGGAAGCCTTGCCCCCAAGGGCCGCCTGCTTGAATGATTTCTGCTGTCTCTAACCCCAGTTCGTGACTTTGTAAGGGACCATCACTTAACAAGACACCTTTTAAGTCGTCCTCACTGATCTGCTCACGTACTTGGCTATCAAACTGCTTGGCGAACGTATCAAACTGTGCTTCGTCGATGGTCAATCCGGCCGCCATGGCATGGCCGCCAAACTTTTTAATTAATCCAGGGTTTAAGGTATCAATCCGATCCAATGTATCGCGCATATGCAAACCAGGAATCGAACGCGCTGAGCCTTTTATCAGTCCATCACCACCATCGGCAAACGCAATCACAGGGCGGTGAAATTGATCTTTTAAGCGCGAGGCGAGGATCCCTATCACTCCCTGGTGCCAATCTCGCTGAAAAAGTGCCAGCCCCACCGGCAACTCACGCTCAGACTGCTCGGCAATCAAGCGCTCACACCAAGCCACGGCTTCTTGCTTCATTCCTTGCTCAATGTCTTTGCGGGTTTGATTGAGCGCATCCAACTCAGACGCCATGCGTCTGGCAGCATGAATGTTGTCGCATAGCAACAACTCAACCCCAAATGCCATGTCATCCAAACGCCCCGCGGCATTGATCCTCGGCCCCAATGCAAACCCGAAATCACTAGCGACAAGCGTGGCCATGTTGCGATTGGCAACCTCGATCAACGCTTGGATCCCTGGGCGGCAACGTCCGGCGCGGATCCGCTGTAAGCCCTGGTGAACCAGGATACGGTTGTTACTGTCCAAGGCCACCACATCGGCGACCGTGCCCAGCGCCACCAAATCCAGCAAGTCGGCTAAGTTAGGGACGGTCAGTCCCTGCTGCTCAAACCACCCTTGGTCACGTAAATGCGCGCGCAGCGCCAGCATCAAATAAAAAGCAACCCCGACACCGGCAAGTGCCTTCGACGGAAAACCACAGTCATCAAGGTTAGGATTCACCATGGCATCGGCATTGGGCAATGCTTCTCCTGGGAGGTGGTGGTCAGTCACCACCACTTGCATGCCTAACGCTTTGGCGCGCGCCACACCCGTCAGCGATGACACCCCGTTGTCCACGGTCATGATAAGCTCTGCTCCCCGCTCAGCGGCTTGATCGACCACCTCTGGGCTTAAGCCGTACCCATCGTCAAAGCGGTTTGGCACCAAGTAATCGACGCGGGTGGCGCCCATCATGCGTAAGGCTTTGACGGAGAGTGCTGACGATGTCGCGCCATCGGCGTCGAAGTCACCCACAATCAAGATGGATTGATGAGCCTTTAGCGCCTCAGCCAGCAAGCTCACCGCGGTGTCGATCCCCGTTAACGCTTGATATTGATGCAATCCAGCCACACTTCGATTGAGCTCGCTGTCTGCTTGTAAGCCGCGGTTGGCGTATAAACGCTGCAGTAACGGCGGAATCGCATCGCTGAATGCCGGCGTAACCGACGGCGTACGTCTTTTTATTTCTATCATGAAGTTGTCACCAGTTCTCGATTAGCCGCGTGGGTGATGAGTTTGATGCAGCTGTTTTAAACGTTCAGTCGCCACATGGGTATAGATTTGGGTCGTCGATAGGTCACTGTGTCCGAGTAACATCTGCACCACGCGTAAATCGGCCCCATGATTGAGCAAGTGGGTCGCAAACGCATGACGTAAAACATGGGGCGAGAGATCCTCTGTCTCAATCCCCGCCAGTTGCGCATAGTACTTGATGCGATGCCAAAAGGTTTGCCGTGTCATTTGACGGGCGCGTTTGCTTGGGAAAAACACATCGGTACTGGTTTCACCCAGCAATACCGGGCGACTATACGCCAAATAGTGCTCCAGCCAATCCACGGCCGACTCTCCCATCGGGACCAAGCGTTCTTTGTCACCTTTACCGGACACCCGCACCACACCTTGGCGCAAGCTCACATTCTCCATCGTCAGCCCGATAAGCTCTGTCACACGCAAACCCGTCGCATATAACAGCTCCAACATGGCTTTATCTCTAAGCTCAAGGGGGTCGTCGGTATTCGGTGCCATTAATAGTGCATCGATTTGCTCTTCCGTCAGGTCTTTCGGCAGCCGCTTGGGCTGCTTCGGACTGATTAGGGTGGCACTGGGGTCGTCTGGACGCAACTTCTGTCGATACAAGTATTGGAATAGGCGACGTAACGCCGACACCATACGGCTGCGAGTGCTAGACTGGTAGCCCTGCTCATGTAGCCAGTACTGGTAATCTTGTAAGTCTTGCTTGCTCACCGCCACCAACGCGCGGGTGTCGAGCCAATGGCACAGCTTCAATAAATCTGTGCGATACGAATTCAACGTGTTTTCGGAAAGCCCACGCTCCATCCACATTGCATCCAAAAACTGCTCGATGCGTTCAATGTTATTCGTCACCTTCAACCCACTTGGTTATTAATCGAAAAAACCGCCCATCATCTGGGTAACGGACAGCGGCTATTATACAAAATGTCACCGTCAGTTGCTGGATCATATTGCCGGTGAGCAGGTAAACTGCGCCCATTACACACAAACGAGTCGCGCTATGAAAATCGGTCTTTTTTATGGTTCTACAACCTGCTATACCGAAATGGCCGCGGAGAAAATCCGTGACTTTATCGGTGATGATTTGGTCGAGCTACATAATGTCAAAGAAACACCGCTAGCCAAAATGGCAGATTACGACTTGCTACTACTTGGGATCTCAACGTGGGATTTTGGTGAGCTACAAGAAGATTGGGAAGCGGTTTGGCAAGACATTGATAGTCTCCAACTAAACGGCAAAGTCATAGCCCTGTTTGGCTTGGGCGACCAAGAAGGATACGCCGAATGGTATTTGGATGCCATGGGCATGCTCCACCAGCAACTACAAGGCTGTGGCGCACAGTTTATTGGTTACTGGTCCACCGAAGGTTATCGTTTTGATGCCTCAAAAGCGGTGACCGAGGATGGCAAGCAATTTGTCGGTCTCGCCCTTGATGAAGACTCCGAGTACGAACTCAGTGACGAGCGGATTCAAAACTGGTGCGAGCAAGTGCTACTCGAGTATCAAGCCTTACTTTGAGCCTATCCCGGCTCGCGCTGGCCAATTAATGGGACAAAAAAACCGCGCCTCTCAGCGCGGTTTTTGTTCGCTATCATGCATCGGTCGATATCACGATGCGTCTGCTAACGCATTCGCCCGTGATCCAACAAACTTTGCCACGCCCATAGCCACCAATGTAGGTAGCAGCCAGGCCATACCGACATCGAATAGCGGTAGGAAGCTAAAGCCGCTCATGTCAGCGCCCATGACTTTTGCCGCATCGAGCAAGCTAAAGAGCAATGCCACGCCCAACACAAGGCGATAACCCACAGCCGGATTTGGCAACCAGCGACGAATAAACGTCAAACCAATCAGCGCAATCGCGACAGGATAAAGGGCAAACAGCACAGGGACAGAAATCGCAATCAGCTGCTTGAGACCCACATTGGCCACCACCGCACAGACAGTAGCCACGACAACCACCCAACGACGGTACGTCCATGATGTGAGCGAACTAAAGTAATCAGCACACGCACTCACCAACCCAATCACGGTCGTCAAACACGCTAAACCGATAATCGCCGCCAGGATCATTTGCCCAACCGGGCCAAACAGTGCATCCACGTAGGCGGCCATGATTTCGCCACCATTTTGCGTTCCCTGCGCCACCGCACTAGCCGTTGAGCCCAAGTAGAACAGCGACACATACACAAACGCCAGTCCAGCGGCGGCAATAATACCGGCATAAATCAGGTACATGCAGGTCGCTTTGTTGTCTTCGATACCTTTTTTACGGATCACATCGACAATCAACATGCCGAACATTAACGCCGCAAAGGTATCCATGGTGTTGTAACCTTCCAAAAAGCCAGTCGTCAGTGCGTTTTCAACATAGTTACCTTGCGCGGCCACCACTTCGCCTTGTGGGTTAACAATCACCGCGATAGCCAAAATCGCGAGCGCCGCGAAAAGCAAAGGTGTCAAGAATTTACCGATGGTATCAATCAGCTTGCCTTGAGAAAGAGAGAAAAACATCGCGACGGCAAAAAAGACCACAGAGAAAGCGCCCAGTTCTAGCTGCCCAGGAGCTGATAAAAAGGGTTTAAATCCAATCTCATAGGCGACAAGTCCGGCACGAGGCGCAGCAAAGGCGGGGCCAATAATGATAAAAATCAGCACGGCCATTAGTGTGGCAACACCTGTGGGTAAGTCACGCGTTAGGCCCTTCCAGCCTCCGCCTGCCACCGCAACCGCAATGATACCGATTAAAGGAAGACCGACGGCAGTGATCAAAAATCCGATCATTGCAGCCGTAAAGTGATCACCGGCCAACATGCCAGCTTGTGGGGGAAAGATTATATTTCCTGCGCCTAAGAAAAAGGCAAAGGTCATAAAACCTAACGCTAAAATATCTACTAATTTTAAACGCTTAGTCACGATGTATACCTACAGCTTAAGAGGGTGTTTGCAATCAATAATGTTTCACCCATCTGAAACGCTCAATTATAATATTTTGTTTCAGACGATGGGCAGAACGCAGAATAATGAAGAAGTTCATAGCCACAGTAAAGGCATTGACAAAAAACCTTGTGATCTTCTGCATTAGCAATAACAATCAGCTCAATAAACTAGTTATTATGTTATCTGTGGTATTTTTTAACAAACAAACTCAATAACATCATGGTTACACAAAAGCAAAAAATGCTACCCCTTGATGCCGCTAAGTTGCCAGAGTGCAGGACAAATGAGCCAGTTTCGCTTTAAACAATTTGTTATCGACCACGGTGACTGTGGCATGAAAGTCAGTACGGATGGTGTACTACTGGGCGCGTGGTCTCAGCCTGGGACGGCGAGTAATAGCTTGGATATCGGAACGGGAACCGGTTTATTGGCATTGATGTTGGCACAACGTTTTCCATCCTTGTCGCTGACCGCGGTTGAGTATGATACGGCCGCGTTTCGCTGCGCCGAGCTAAATGTGAAACACTCATGCTTTGCTCGGCAAATCCAAGTACACCACGCTGATATCAACGCTTTTGAGCGCACGGAACAATGGCAACACATTGTTTGTAATCCCCCATACTTTACCAGTGGCGCCCCGTCCAGCAATCAACAGCGCGCGGTCGCTAGGCATGCAAATACCCTGAGCCATCCCGCACTTATCGCGTGCTTGCAAGGGTTACTTACCCCGACGGGGTGTGCCGATCTTATTTTGCCCAGTAAAGAGGCAGACGCGTTTATTCATTCTGCTCAGGGACAAGGCCTGTTCTTACGCCGGCAGCTATCCGTGCGCCCGACGCCGGATAAATCGCCTTCGCGCTTATTATTCACACTCTCGCCAACGACGGGCGCAGTCAGATCTGATACGATCGTGGTGCGCGAGAGAGATGGCGCTTATACGCAGGCATTCGCGGATCTGACACGCGCGTTTTACCTCAAACTCTCGTAATCCAAAACGAGCAGCGTCTCGCTATCATTGGCCTTGGGCGCGCTGCCCATTTACACTATTTGCGTCTATAATACCGCGCTTAACTATCCTTGGAGAATTACCTGTGCGAAGCTTTGCCGAACTCGAGCTGGATCCAGAACTGCTCAGTGCACTTGACGATATGGGCTATCAGCGCCCTACGCTGATCCAATCTGAGGTTATCCCCCACGGTATGGATGGACGTGACATCCTTGCCTCCGCCCCAACGGGAACCGGCAAAACGGCGGCTTTTTTGCTGCCCATGTTGCAGCACTTACTCGACTTCCCGCGGCAAAAACCCGGGCCAGGACGCGTACTGGTTCTCACCCCCACGCGTGAATTAGCCATTCAGGTGGCTGATGAAGCGCGCGCATTAGCGAAAAATACCAGTCTTAAGATCTTCACCATCACCGGGGGCATTTCATACCAAGAGCACGCCGAGCAGTTGGGTAAAACACAGGATATTGTGGTGGCAACGCCTGGCCGTTTGATGGAGTACATTGAAGCCGAACGGTTCGATTGTCGCGCCGTTGAATGCCTGATCTTAGATGAGGCAGACCGGATGCTGGATATGGGGTTTGCGAATGCCGTCAATCGACTCTCTGATGAGTGCCAGCGCCGCCGTCAGACCATGCTCTTCTCCGCCACACTAGAAGGGCGCGGGGTAGCAGGCTTTACCGAGGATCTGCTAGATAACCCTGAGCTGGTGGATGTCACACCACCACGCCGCGAGCGTAAAAAAATCACCCAGTGGTACCATCGCTGCGATGATCTTGACCATAAACGCGCCTTATTAAAGGCGATTGTCAGCGAACAGGCTGAACGAGCGATTGTATTTATTAAAACACGTGAGCGCTTGGCGGAGCTTCGTGATTATATGCAGTCACAACAACTGGATTGCGCCTGGATCCAAGGTGAAATGCAACAAGCGAAGCGTAACAATGCAATCAACCGGTTTAGTGAAGGAAAAGTCAGTGTACTGCTGGCCACTGATGTTGCGGCACGCGGCATTGATGTCCCAGATATCACCCATGTGATCAACTATGATCTCCCACGCACGGCTGACGTCTATTTACACCGTATTGGTCGCACGGCTCGTGCGGGCAAAAAAGGCTCTGCCATTTCACTGGTCGAAGCCCATGATCAACCAATGATGGATAGGATCATGCGCTATATGGATGAAGAGATTAAAGAGCGAACCATTGCTAGCTTGAAGCCAAAACATAAAAAAGCAGAGCATAAGAAGAAAAAAAAGAAGCAAAGCGTTAAAAACTCGAGCAAAGTCAAAAAGCCCAAAAAACGCAAATAGAACTAGACATCTATCAGCCTCACTGACTGGCTGATATATAAGGAATTACTCAAGGAGGCCCGAAAAGGCCTCCTTTTTTTCGCTATCGACGTCCATTTTGTTGAGCACAAAACGATCAGATTCACACATCGCGCAATGCAATGACACAAAATATTAACAATTGCGCTGCAAATCAGTTTAAGATGCTAATCGCGATAACAACAAAACATGATGCAAACACAGTAGAAGGAACTCACTATGCAATCGTTTGTCGATTTCTTAAATAGCATCATATGGAGCCCGGTTCTGATTTACACCTGTTTGGGTGCGGGACTGTTCTATTCCATACTGACGCGCTTTGTTCAAATCCGTCACTTCACCGAAATGTGGCGACTCCTCTTTTCAGGGAAAAGCTCAACCAAAGGGATTTCTTCTTTCCAAGCCTTAGCAGTCTCACTCTCCGGCCGTGTCGGTACGGGTAATATTGCCGGCGTCGCCGCCGCTATCGGTTTTGGTGGCCCAGGCGCGGTCTTCTGGATGTGGGTCGTTGCTTTTCTCGGTGCGGCAACCGCCTATACCGAGTCAACATTGGCACAGATTTATAAAGAAGAAGACAATGGTGAGTTCCGTGGTGGCCCAGCTTACTACATCGAAAAAGCGATGGGACAAAAATGGTATGCCATCCTCTTCGCTCTCGCGACCTTACTCGCCTGTGGTGTCATGCTACCTGGCGTGCAATCTAACGCCATTGGTAATGCCGTTGAAACCGCATTTGGCTCTGGTGCCATGGTTGATACCGCCATGTTTGGTGCGCTTGAAGTCTCGAAAGTGATTACCGGTGCCTTTATCTCTATCGTGCTCGGATTCATCATTTTCGGTGGTGTTAAACGTATTGCCCACTTTACGCAAATCGTCGTGCCTTTCATGGCACTGGCGTACATCATTATTGCGTTTGTCATCATCCTATTGAACATCAGTGAAATTCCCGCCGTGGTTTCTATGATCATCGGCGATGCCTTCACACCGATGGCAGGTGCGGGTGCAGCCATTGGTTGGGGGGTAAAACGTGGTGTTTACTCCAACGAAGCGGGTCAAGGAACAGGGCCACACGCGGCGGCGGCTGCCAACGTGGATCACCCGGCTCAGCAAGGCCTAGTTCAATCCTTCTCGGTTTACATCGATACCTTGCTAGTTTGCTCGGCAACCGCGTTTATGATCATCATCACCGGTGCTTACAACGTCCATGGTCCAGGTGAAGCCTATATCGTGCAAAACTTGGCGTCTTCGGTCGCGGCAAACAGCCCTGAGTTTACTCAGCTGGCGATTGAAGCGGCGATGCCTGGCTTAGGTAAACCCTTTATCGCCTTTGCACTCTTCTTCTTCGCCTTTACCACCATTTTGGCCTACTACTACATTGCCGAAACCAACATTGCTTACCTGCGTCGCACTATCAAAGTGCCAGGTATGATGTTTGCGCTGAAAGTGGTGCTGATGTCCGCCGTGTTCTACGGCTGTGTGCGGAGTGCGAACTTGGCATGGGCGTTTGGTGATGCCGGTGTGGGTTTGATGGCATGGTTAAACATTGTTGGCATCATCATCATCTTCTTTATGTCTAAGCCAGCCCTTAAGGCGCTGAAAGATTATGAAGAGCAACAGGCCAGAGGGGTAGAAACCTACACCTTTGATCCGGTTAAGCTTGGCATCAAAAATGCCGATTACTGGGAACAACGTCTGGCGCGCCGTAATGGCAAGCAAGAAAGTGAAACCACCGATGCCGATGGCAAACCTATCAATCCAACGGCATAAGATTCAAACAGCGAATCAATGGTAAAAAAGGGCGCATCAGCGCCCTTTTTTGATCGTGTTGGCCAACGACGCTACTAGTCATCAAGGCGGAAAATAATATCGACTTGATCACGCACCTGCATGGTTGCATCTTGGTAGCTCGCCGCGACATCCGCGCTGCCGCTGCGCAGTTCGGTATTCATCATCACAGGACGTGGGTTGCTGGATCGATAACGAATTTGCCAGACGCCATCAACACGCATATCCAGGCTTTTCGCGAGCGCCTCGGCTTTCTCTTTGGCGTCTTGTACCGCCGCCTCACGGGCCTTATCTTTCAAGGTGGCCTGCTCACTGCTGGTGAGCTGTACATGGCGAATACGGTTGATCCCCTCACCTAAGGCACCATCTAGCACCGCATTCAATTTATCGAGCTGATTGAGTGTCACAGTAACGTGGCGTTCCGCACGGTAGCCAATCAGCTCAGGCGCTTTGTCTTTGGCGTGTTGATAACGCGGTGACAGCTGAATATGCGCACTCTCGATTTGTTCGCGCTTTACCCCTTGTGCCGACAGCCGATTGATAAACGCCGTGACCGCTTTGTCGGATGCGGCTTTCGCAGCTTTCGCCGTTTTACGCTCAGTGACCACGCCCACTTCAATGCTCGCCATGTCTGGCGCAGCGGTCACTTCCCCGACACCGGTAATGTCCAAGTGAGGAAAATCAATATTGGCCATCGCGGCGGGTGCCATCACTAAGGCCCCCGTCAGCCATACCATTGCTTTCAATTTTTGCATAATCTCTCCTTTGAGAAGGCAAGCGATAGATAGTAAGTAACGCTAAGTCAGACGCGAAAAAACACCAAAAGCTCCCCTGCCAACGTCAATTTTGTGTCAATATTGAACCAGTGCTTGTTTCGCCGCTTGCTGACAAGCGTGGGTAATCGCCGCTAACACACCACTTTCCATCGCCCAAAAATGCCAGTACAAATGCCGTGACTCCACTTTCCCCGGCATCACATCCACCAAGCGCCCGTCCGCTAACTGCGCTGACACCATAATCCGTGGGATCAAACAATACGCCATACTTTGCGATGCCATGGCCACAAATGCCTCCGAAGAGCGGACAATATGTCGGCGCCACCCCGCTGCGGGCATGGCATAATGAGCCGCTAGAAAATCCGCATGCATATCGTCATGTGCATCAAAAATCACTGCCGGCGCGGCCATTAACGCCTCTCTATCAATCCCATCAGAAAAGTATCGCTCAGCAAACGCTGGGGTAGCCACACAACTGTAGTCCATGGTACCCAAGTAACGACAATCACAGCCATGCATCGGCGTGGAGTCAGTGCTGATCGCCGCAATCGCTTCACCGCTGCGCATTTTATTGAGCGTACGGCTTTCATCTTCAACCAATAAATTAAAGTCAATCGCTTGATGGGCGGTCAGTGGCGCGAGGGCCGAAAGTAGCCAAGTCGCTAAACTATCCGCGTTGGTGGCAATGGAGACCGACAAGACTGACCCATCAATACCTGGTGCCAGCTCAGGCAAGGTTTCTTGCTCCAACAGTTGCACGCGTCGATAAAGACCCAGTAGACGCTGACCGATCGGCGTTGGCCGCGGAGGTTGCTCACGCACCATTACAGGCTGGGCGATTTGCCGCTCTAACTGCTTTATACGTTGAGAGACCGCAGATTGAGTAATGAACAGGGCCGCCGCCGCGCGTTCAAAACTTCCCCAAGAGATCACCGCATCTAACGCTTCTACTCCTCGATAATCCATCCTTGCGCCTCATTAGTTAAATTAATTAACCATAAATATAATTAAGTTCCTTTAATAGGCAATCCTGCTTAAAGTGAGGGTTATACCAGTAAAAAGAAGGAAGAACAGGGTGAGCAGCTTTCTCGTCGCACTTCAGGGCTTAGGATTAAGCCTAACCATGATTATTCCCATTGGCGCTCAGAATGCCTATGTGATTAACCAAGGTATCAGCCGTGAACACCATATGACCACAGCATCGATCTGCTTTATTTGCGATATTATTTTGATTTCAAGTGGTATTTTTGGCGGAGGGGCATTGTTAGCAAGCTACCCACTTCTGCTCAACACCATTACGCTCGCGGGGATCGCTTTTCTGAGTGTGTATGCATGGCAGTTTATCCAAAGCGCACGTCAGCACAACCAGGACGTGTCAATGGCGACACCCACCATGAGTCGAGGCCGCCGCGCGGTGATCATTGGTGCCTTGGCGGTGACCTTACTCAATCCGCATGTGTATCTCGATACCGTGGTAGTGTTAGGGGCAATTGGTGGCCAATTTGCGTTCGATGAACGCGTTGCCTTTACGGTCGGCGCCCTAATGGGATCGTGCCTTTGGTTTTACGGTTTATCAGCAGGGGCCGCGCGCTTGTCGCCGTGGCTCTCCACGCCCTCTATCCGGCGACTGCTCGACCTACTCATGGCGAGTATGATGTTATTCGTGGCCGGTAAACTCGCACTTGGCCTGTACGCACGTTTACTGGCGGGCTAAAAAACAGGGATGCGGCCACGCTGCCGCATCCATAATGACGGTCGCCCGCCGTGAGGTTACGCTTGGCTCTCGCCGCGCTCGAAGTGAACACTCATTTGCGGGAACGGGATTTCAATACCATTTTCGTCCAGCGCTTCTTTGATGGTTGGCAACAGCTCAAAGTAAACACTCCAGTAGTCTTCTGTTTTCACCCAAGGGCGCACCACAAAATTGACCGATGAGTCGGCTAACGTCATCACCGCCACATTGGGCTCAGGATCTTTCAGAATCAAGGGATGTTGGGTGACAATATCCGTCAACACCGCTTTGGTTTTCTTCAAATCCGCGCTATACGCTACGCCAATCGTCAAGTCAATGCGGCGTGTGGCATGCTTGGAATAGTTAGTGATTGGGCTGCTTATCACCGAACCATTTGGCACCACCACCATTTTGTTATCCGGGGTAGTGAGCACCGTAGAGAACACTTGAATGGACTCAACAGAGCCAGCGACTCCGGCCAATTCGACGTAATCGCCCGATTTGAACGGACGGAACATCACAATCAATACCCCGGCGGCAAAGTTGGCCAACGAGCCTTGTAAGGCAAGACCCACGGCTAAACCTGCGGCACCTAAGATGGCAATCACAGACGCCGTTTGCACACCCACGCGGCTTAATGCTGCAATTAAAACAATGATAAACAGTAAGTAACGCACTAAACCATGGATAAACTCCACCACCGCGTTATCCATGTTGCGCTTGCGCATGATACCCGCCATGGAGTTAGCTAAACCTTTAACCACAAGGTTACCAATCACCAAGATCAGCAGTGCGGAAATAATGTTCACCCCGTACTGAATCAAGAGATCTTGATTATCCGTCAGCCAGGTCTGTGCCCACTTAGCACCCTCTACCACTGTGTTTTCCTCACTCATTCACTTTTCCCTCTTCAAATTGGGATAAACAGTAATCCTATGTTAACAGGCTTTTACTGGTCGCTGTCTATCTCAGTGACGCAAAATGTCTACCCAATGAGACGTGTCGGTATCACGCAGATATAAAAAAACCCGCCAAATGGCGGGCTTTAATTCAACACTGTTATAACGTTTACAGTACGTCAACCGCGTTAAGGTCTTTAAAGGCTTGCTCAAGGCGCGCAACCATCGACTCTTGACCTTTACGTAGCCAAACGCGTGGGTCATAGAATTTTTTGTTTGGCTGATCATCACCTTTCGGGTTACCGATTTGGCTTTGCAGGTAACCTTCGTTGTCTTGGTAATACTGACGAATACCATCCCATGTAGCCCACTGGGTATCGGTATCGATGTTCATTTTGATCACACCGTAACCAATGGATTCTTGAATTTGCTCTTCTGAAGAACCCGAACCACCATGGAACACGAAGTTCAGACCATTGGTCGGCAGACCAAATTTCTCTGAACAGTAAGCCTGTGATTCACGAAGAATTTCTGGCTTAAGTACCACGTTACCTGGCTTATAAACACCGTGAACGTTACCGAATGAAGCGGCAATGGTAAAACGAGGGCTTACAGCAGACAGTTTTTCGTACGCGTAAGCCACTTCTTCTGGTTTGGTGTAAAGGTCAGCCGTATCAACATCGCTGTTGTCCACGCCGTCTTCTTCACCACCAGTGATACCCAGTTCGATTTCTAGCGTCATGCCCATTTTGTCCATGCGCGCTAGGTATTCGGCACAGATTTCCATGTTCTCTTCTAGAGACTCTTCAGACAGGTCAATCATGTGAGAAGAGAAAAGCGGTTTACCGTGCTCTTTGAAGAAGGCTTCGCCAGCGTCAAGTAGACCATCAATCCAAGGCAGTAGTTTTTTCGCAGCGTGGTCAGTGTGCATGATCACCGGCACACCGTAGACTTCAGCCATGGCGTGAACGTACTTCGCACCGGCAACAGCGCCTTTAATTTGCGCTTCTTGGCCTTCTAGTTTCAGACCTTTGCCCGGGAAGAAACCCGCACCACCGTTAGAGAACTGAATAACCACTGGCGCTTTTACTTTCGCCGCGGCTTCCATCACTGCGTTGATTGAGTCAGTGTTAACCACGTTGACTGCAGGCAATGCAAACTTGTTCTCTTTGGCAACTTCAAATACTTTCTGAACGTCATCGCCAAAGATAACGCCAGGTTTTACAAAATCAAAAACTTTAGACATGGCTCTTGTCCTATTAACTCGGGTTGTCTTTGCTGAACTGAGTAAAGATGCCTGAAGCACCCTTATCAATCTGGTGCAATCGTTTACGACTCGGCCTATTGTAGTCAAACGAAAGCAAAAACGGGAGATGTCCCTCCCGTTTTATTATCTGGTTTATGCGTCTTTGGCGCGTGCTTCCAGCATTTCTACCGCTGGAAGAGGCTTGCCTTCAACAAACTCTAGGAACGCGCCGCCACCGGTTGAGATGTAAGACACGTCAGCTTGGATGCCAAACTTGTCAATCGCCGCGAGGGTATCGCCGCCACCTGCAACAGAGAAGCCTTCAGACTCCGCGATCGCTTTTGAAATGCCTGCTGTGCCCGCTTCAAAGTTCTTAAACTCAAAGACGCCAACAGGGCCATTCCACAGAATGGTTTTGGCATTTTTCAAAATGTCTGCCAATGCCTGGGTTGATTCAGGACCAAGGTCGAAAATCATGTCGTCGTCTTGCACATCTTCAACGCGCTTGATCTCTGCTTCCGCGTTTTCATCAAACGCTTTCGCACACGCAACGTCGGTAGCGACAGGAATATGGCACTCTTCCATTAAAGATTTCGCCGTATCCACTAAGTCCGCCTCATACAGCGACTTACCGACATTGTGACCGTCTGCTGCGATAAAGGTGTTCGCAATACCACCGCCCACAACCAGCTGGTCAGCAACGGTTGACAGTGATTTCAGTACCGTCAGCTTGGTAGACACTTTTGAACCACCCACAATCGCCACCATTGGGCGTGCCGGGTTGTCCATCGCTTTGCCTAACGCATCCAGCTCGTTAGCCAGCAATGGGCCAGCGCAAGCCACAGGCGCATACGTGCCCACACCATGAGTTGAGGCTTGGGCGCGGTGCGCCGTACCAAATGCGTCCATCACAAAAATATCGCACAGTGCCGCGTACTTTTTAGACAGCGCTTCGTCGTTCTTCTTTTCGCCTTTATTAAAGCGCACGTTCTCAAGCACCACCAGCTCACCGGCATTAAGCTCAAGACCGTCTAGATAGTCTTTAGCGAGGCTGACCTTACAATCCAGCGCATCATCAAGGTAGTTCACTACCGGCTGCAGTGAATACTGATCTTCAGGCTGACCTTCTTCAGGACGACCTAGGTGAGAGGTCACCATGACTTTTGCACCGGCTTCTAAGCAGTGCTTAATCGTAGGCAGTGATGCCAAAATACGTGCGTCAGAGGTCACTTTACCGTCTTTTACAGGCACGTTCAGATCAGCACGGATAAACACACGCTTTCCGGCAAGATCTAAGTCGGTCATCTTAATTACAGACATATGGTCCTCGCTATAAGGTTGCAAATTGAAACTGATTTAATCAGGGCAACACCCCACCCACGCTTGCGTCTATTACGCCATGGCAAGTGTGGTATCTAACATTCGGTTGGCAAAACCCCACTCGTTATCGCACCAAACCAGCGTTTTAATCAGCTGGTGATCACTGACTCGTGTTTGCGATCCATCAACAATGGCGCTGTGTGAGTCGTGGTTAAAGTCGATCGATACCAAGGGCGCTTCGGTATAATCCAGTATACCGTCTAATGTACATCGAGATGCCGTCTGCAGAGCTTGATTTACGTCATTAACTTTCACTTTAGTACGTACAGTGACACTTAAATCCATCGCTGTCACGTTTATCGTCGGTACGCGCACCGAGATCGCTTCAAATTTGTCAGAAAATTTCGGAAAAATCCTACCAATTCCAACATGGAGTTTGGTATCCACCGGGATGATCGATTGGCTTGCGGTGCGCGTTCGGCGCAGATCTGAGTGATACGCATCAATCACCTGCTGGTCATTCATTGAAGAGTGAATGGTAGTGATAGTGCCGGACTCAATTCCAAAGTGTTCGTCCAAGGCTTTGATCACTGGGACGATACAATTGGTGGTGCATGAGCCATTAGAGACAATACGATCATCCGCGGTTAACGCATCATGGTTGACCCCGTAAATAACGGTACGGTCAACATCTTGGCTGGCGGGATGTGAAAACAAGACTTTTTTAGCACCTGCAGCAATATGAGCCTCACCGTCTTCTCGTGTGCCAAACTTGCCCGTGCAGTCCAAGACAATATCAACATCAAGGTCACGCCAAGGTAAAAGCTGAAGTTCCGGTAAGTGAAGCAGGCGAATGCTGTCGGTGGCGACAAACAAATGTTCTTGGTTATAGGAAACCGGCCAGCCGAACCGACCATGGCTTGAGTCATATTGCAGCAGATGCGCCATCGCCTCGGGCTCTGCGAGCTCATTAATCGCGACCACTTGAATGCGATCATGCTTGCCACTTTCATACAGGGCCCGCAATACACTGCGCCCTATACGACCAAATCCATTAATTGCGACTCTTAATGCCATGTCCATCGGTGCTCGTTTAACGATGCCCCATAGTGTATCTCAAGCACGTAAAAGACGCACGTGTTGTGTGAGCCTTCTCACGCGCCTTCGGGGATGAAGTACCGTGAAAAACGCCCGTCTGGCTATCATCCAAATACCAAGACGGGCGCGGCAGTGTTATCGCTGTATCAGCACTTAAAAGTGGATATTCATTCCCAACCAGTAACGACGCTCATCCGTGATATAACCATAATCGTCGTACTCAAGCGTGTTATCGAACAAGTTATAAATAGCACCTTGAAGCTCAATCGATTCGGTCAGTTGGTAGTTCGCCCCTGTATCCATCATGGTATACCCAGGCTCAATATTGCTGCGAGAAGAGGGACCTTTCACAGGATCCATTTCTTTGCCACGATAGGTCGCGCTGATCCAAGGGTTCAGCCTTTCCGTGGCTTGCCAATTGACTTCGCCATACGCGAGCTGCTGGGGAATTTGATTTAAAGGCTGGCCTTTATACGCCCCCGTCTTCTGCTCCGAATCGGTGTAAGTATAGCTGGCACTCACATCGAGTGTCTCCGTGACCGGCACGAATAGGCTCGCTTCAATCCCTTGAGTGACCGCTTCATCAACGTTAATCCGAATCGTGGACGGTTTAGTTTTTGTTTTTTCCTCTTCCTTGTCGTAATAGACAGTAGGTGGACAGGTTGACGCGGGACAAGTGACACGGGTTATCTTATCTTTAAAATCATTATGGAATACGGTTAGCGAACCACTGACCCCCGTATCGCCTTGGTAGTTGATACTGACTTCTGAGTTAACAGAGGTCTCGGGCTCCAGATCAGGATTGCCATAGATATTCCCGCCTCGGCTAACTTGTGCCCAATTCGGGGCAATTTCGCGCAGTTGTGGCGAGCGGAACCCCGTCGCGACCCCACCCTTTACTGTCCAGCTATCGGTGAGCTGATAAACACCATACAGGCGTGGACTAGCGTGATAATCATAGTTTTCATCATGATCGACACGTAAGCCGAGGGTCAGACTAAATGGCTCAATCACACGCCACTCATCTTCGACAAATAAAGCCGCTTGTGTATTGTCAATCTCAGTTTGGCTCGACGCTTTATTAGAGGTAAAGTCCTCCAACTTCGCTTTGTTCACCGAGCCACCGACCGTCAAAGTGTGTGTTTCAAAATCACGAATGAGACGGGTTTTAAACTCGGTGTTCTTAATCGTCATTTCGCGACTTTTATTGCGGCTTTGCTCGTACTGTAAGTGTGAATCTGACCAGCCCCACGTCCAATGCCCTTCATGCCCAAGGGCGATTGATTGCCGCCGATATTCATTGTTACTGTTTTCACATTGGTTGCCTCGACACTGGCTATCATCCGTGGGAACGGTTTTGCCTATGTGGCCATTTCGCTCTTGCGAACTCGCGCCCAAGTCCAAGGTCCACTGTTGAAAATCGCTGGCACCGTAAGTCAACGAGGTAGAAAGACTACGTAAAGATTTGTCCTCGTAACCGAAAGTAATCTCGTCTTCTTGGCGTTGAACGTTTTGGCCTGATACCGTCATCCCTAGCTTATCGCTTAACGCGCCAGACAAGTAAAAATTGGCGCTTTGTTCATCGCCTGATGCGCGTTTTTCTTGTAATAACGTGCTCAACTGCACGTTGCCATGCCATTCATGTTGTTCACGACGAGTAATAATATTAATCACCCCACCGATGGCATCAGAGCCATACAAGGTCGACATCGGCCCCCGAATCACTTCAATACGCTCAATCGCTTGTAGCGGAGGTAACCAACCTTGCTCAATGCCAGGCCCGTCACTGTTCGGGCGTGTTTCGCGACTGGTGGTACGTTTTCCATCCACCAGCATCAGGGTATATTTTGAGCCCATTCCGCGAATACTGATATCCGTGGTGTCACCGCCTCCGGTCACAACCACGCCAGGAATACGCTTTAATGCATCCGTAACATCGCGATAATAACGATCTTCAAGTTGGTCACGGCTAATCACGCTAATACTTGCTGGTGCCTTTGCGGTGGCTTGTTCAAACCCTGACGCTGTGATCACCATAGTTTCGGTATTTTGATCACCCGCTTCTGCCGCATGAATAGCACTCACAGGCATACCGGCTAATACCATCCCGAGAACAACGGGACGAAGACAACTGGACATAATCAACTCCATTTTGTGATAATGATTATTATTTGTTAGTTGATAATTATTCACGTTTGAGTTCGGACGCATAGGGACAAAACAGGAACACCTCGTTCCAGTAATAGAACGAGGCAGTGAGCTTCATGCCGAACCATTGATATGAATCTTCACCGAAGTGAAAAAGGACCGTTATGCAGGATTTTTCTTCGATCCGTTCGTTTGCGGCTTTGTGTCATCATCAAAGCCTTACCGCTGCCGCTAAGGCATTGGGCCAACCTAAGTCAACGGTGAGTCGTCGCTTGGCTCAACTGGAAGCCGACCTAGGCCAGCCTTTAACGCAAAGACAAGGTAATAGACTGGTCTTAACCAAAGCGGGAGAGATTTTTTCTCACTACTGCCAACAAATGCTCGATTTAGCAGAGGAAAGTGAAGAAGCGATCCAGGGGTTAAATAATCATCTTCAAGGGGCGATAGAAGTGATTTGCCACCCCGGAATAATGCGCGGTTGGGCGGCTCCATTGATCAGTCGTTTTCTCGCTGAGCATCCCAAAGTATCCATCACATTAACAAGCGAAGTCAGTGCACAACGTATTCAGTCGGCCGATCTTATCATCTGGGCAGGAGACATCATGTTACCGGTCAATTGCCGCTCATATCAGCTTGGCCATTGGCAATATGGTATTTACGCGGCACCAGGCTATGTCAGCCAATATGGCCCGTTTACGCATCCTAGCCTGCTCGATGAACACCCTTGGCTAGATGTCTTTGCCCTACGTCGACAAGGATTAACGCTTTATGACCACGACAGTACCTACCACTTAAGCGCCATGCCTAGCCGCTTTAATTGCGATATGATAGCCATTCAATTGGATGCTATCGCCGATGGGCAGGGCGTTGGATTGCTACCGATCTGGAGCGCCACAGGTTATCAACACCATCATCCTGATAGAATTATGCGCTGCTTGCCTAACTGGGCCTCAGCACCTATTCCGTTGCGTCTTAACTGCAGCGCTGGCCGTCTTCCTCTGCGTGTCGAATCACTGGTGCACTGGCTGCAAGAGGCGATTCCCTCATCATGGGGGTCAGTGAAGCCACAGCCAGTATCCCACGCGGTGTAAGCGCATCTCAGCCAATTTTGCTATACCTTAAGACACCCATATGCATCAACTGACTTGCGTTTATCACAATTACGAATAAAATAGACGTCTAGAAGTTAAAACATCTGAGATGATCGGCGAAACGATTCGCTACGTATCGTCGGTATTCTTGATAATCAATGAGAGTGTCACATGGCTAAGCACCTGTTTACCTCAGAGTCCGTCTCTGAAGGCCATCCTGATAAAATCGCCGATCAGATTTCTGATGCGGTCTTGGATGCCATTCTTGAGCAAGATCCCAAAGCACGCGTTGCCTGCGAAACCTATGTAAAGACCGGTATGGTCATGGTAGGCGGGGAAGTGACGACCTCGGCATGGGTCGATATCGAAGAGCTCACCCGTCAAACCGTTCAAGATATTGGTTATGTCCACTCTGATATGGGCTTTGATGCCAACTCTTGCGCCGTATTGAATACCATTGGTAAACAATCCCCAGACATTAACCAAGGGGTTGATCGCGCCGACCCGAAAGATCAGGGCGCTGGCGACCAAGGGATCATGTTTGGCTTTGCCACCAACGAAACCAATGTGCTGATGCCTGCCCCCATCACCTATTCACACCGTTTGGTCGAGCGTCAGGCGCAAGTACGTAAAAACGGCACGTTAGACTGGTTACGCCCAGATGCGAAAAGCCAGGTCACCTTTGCGTATGACAACGGTAAAATTGCGGGTATTGATGCCGTCGTGCTCTCAACACAGCATTGCGACAGTATTTCAACCGACGATCTGCGCGAAGCGGTGATGGAAGAAATCATCAAGCCAGTATTGCCGGCACAATGGCTGACCAAAGACACCAAGTATTTCATTAACCCAACGGGCCGTTTTGTGATTGGCGGACCGATGGGCGATTGTGGTTTAACAGGCCGTAAAATCATTGTCGACACCTATGGCGGTGCAGCCCGTCACGGTGGCGGAGCTTTCTCGGGTAAAGACCCCTCAAAAGTGGATCGCTCTGCCGCGTATGCCGCGCGTTACGTGGCCAAAAACATTGTCGCCGCAGGTCTTGCTGACCGTTGTGAAATCCAGTTGTCTTACGCGATTGGCGTTGCGGAACCCACTTCTATCATGGTGGAGACCTTTGGTACCGAAAAAGTGGCCCCAGAAGTGATCACTAAAGCGGTTCGTGAACACTTCGACTTACGCCCGTATGGTTTGCAGGAAATGCTGGATTTATTACAACCCATCTATAAGCAAACGGCTGCATATGGCCACTTTGGTCGCGACATCTTCCCCTGGGAGAAAACCGACAAAGCAGCGCTATTGCGCGACTTTGCCAAGCTCGGGTAATCTCCACGTACTCATTGCTTGTAAGGGAAGCTTCGGCTTCCCTTTTTGATCGCCACTAGGATCGCCACACTATGTCTTCTGCTTCTGACGCATTCGCCTTTGACAAGACCGCTTGGTCACCTGATGCATTACAGCAAGCGGCTAACACGCGTGTTTACCAGTGTATTGATGCGGCTAATCGTCAATTAGGTACCCAGCTACACTATCCTGCGATTGGCTTCACACTACGGGGTCAATCCGCTGGCACCGCGCACCCCACGCAATGGCGTGTTAGGTTTAACCCGATCCTTTTACAGCAAGCACCAGAGACCTTTTTCGACGAAGTGATCCCTCATGAGGTCTGTCATTTGGTTACCTTTGCGCTATACGGTCGGGTAAAACCACATGGTCCTGAGTGGCGTTCGCTAATGAACCAGGTATTTAATGCCCCTGCCAATACCACCCACCAGCTTGATATCAGTGCCGTGCAAGGCAAAACCTTCGCGTACCAGTGTGAGTGTGGCCCTGTTGCCTTATCCATTCGCCGCCACAATAAAATACAGCGCGGACAAGCCACCTATCGCTGCAACCGCTGTCAACAGCCACTAGTGAGAAACCTTGACGCCTTAGAATAATTTGTTTTTTCACCACTCGACCCCATATTAGTGACAAAGCCTATCGCCCCCGTAGCCATGTTACACTGAAGGCGAGATGACCATGGAAAACGAGCACAATGCGAATTCCTCGAATTTATCACCCAACGCCCTTGCCATCGCAAGGCGATGTGACACTGAGTGGCGAAGCTGCCAACCATCTCGGTCGCGTCCTACGTATGCAACCTGAACAACCGATTTTGCTCTTTGATGGCAGTGGTGCGCAGTTTCCCGCTATGCTGACGGAAGTCAGTAAAAAGCAGGTTGTCGCGACCATTACCGCTTGCGAATCACACAGTGTCGAGTCACCGCTTGACTTTGAACTCGGCCAAGTGATTTCACGTGGTGAGAAAATGGAGTTTACCATTCAAAAATCGGTCGAATTAGGCGTGAATACCATCACTCCCCTTTTATCGGCTCGATGCGGAGTGAAACTCAATGCTGAGCGACTCGAGAAAAAACGCCAACAATGGCAAAAAATCGCGATTGGCGCCTGTGAGCAAAGCGGCCGTAATGTGGTGCCCACCATTAACCCGGTGATCAATCTAGACACATGGTGCCAGCAGGCGTTTGATGGCTTAAAACTGAACCTTCATCCGCGTGCCCCCTACTCTATCAATACGCTACCCGACGCCCCCGACAAGCTACGCTTGCTCATTGGCCCAGAGGGCGGATTGTCTGATGACGAGATTGCAATGACACGCGAACACGGCTTTGAAGAGATCCTACTCGGCCCACGCGTGTTGCGAACAGAAACCGCGGCGCTCACCGCCATCACGGCCCTTCAAGTCCGTTTTGGCGATTTGGGTTAACCGGCAAACAGGAGAAACATGATGAAAATAGGTGTTGTGATGGACCCCATCGAGGCCATCAGTGTGAAAAAAGACTCCACGTTTGCCATGATGCTGGCAGCACAAAAACGCGGCTGGGAAGTGCATTATATCTTGATGGAAGATATGTCAATGCAGCAAGGTGAACCATACGCTCGCACCCACAGTGTGACTGTGATGGATAACCCTGACCATTGGTACCAAATCGACCAAACCCAAACCCTCGCATTGCGAGAATTTGATGCCATATTGATGCGCAAAGATCCGCCGTTTGATACGGAATACATCTACGCAACCTACATGTTAGAGCGGGCTGAGGAAGCGGGTGTATTGATTGTTAACAAGCCGCAAAGTTTGCGTGACTGCAATGAAAAGCTTTATACCGCGTGGTTCCCAGAGCATACGCCGACTACTTTGGTGACCCGTCGTGCCGACGAAATTAAAGCATTCCAAGCCGAACACGGCGATGTGATTTTAAAACCACTCGATGGCATGGGCGGCGCGTCTATCTTTCGAGTCAAACAAGGCGATCCGAACCTGTCGGTGATAATTGAAACCCTGACCGAGCATGGCCAACGTTTTTGCATGGCACAAACTTTCGTCCCTGACATCAGCAACGGTGACAAGCGCATCTTAATTGTTGATGGCGAACCGGTTCCCTACTGTTTAGCCCGTATCCCGGCCGACGGTGAAACGCGCGGTAACTTGGCTGCTGGCGGCCGTGGCGAAGCGCGTCCTTTATCAGAGACTGATTGGACAATCGCACGCGCGATCGCTCCGACATTGAAAGAGAAAGGGCTGATATTCGTAGGGCTCGACGTGATTGGCGACAAGCTAACAGAAATCAACGTCACCAGTCCGACCTGTATTCGCGAGATTGACGCCGCGTATGACATTTCAATTGGTGACATCTTGATGGAGGCGATCGCCAGACGCTGCGCCTAATTTGAGGAGGCGCAGCGCCTCCTTCATTATCTAAAACATCAATCTTCGCGCATACTCAAGGTACGCGCACCAACAGGAGACGGCGATATGGATCTGAAAAATCATTTTTTAATCGCGATGCCCAGTATGGCTGATAGCCGTTTTCAGCATGGTGTCATTTATGTCTGTGAGCATAGCCATGATGGGGCAATGGGACTGATGATTAACCACCCCATTAATTTGTCTGTCGGCAAAATGCTGGATCAAATTGAGGTCGAGCGCCAGCTCCCCCTTTCAAGTACCACAGAGAGCTTGTCTCAACCTGTGTTGTTTGGTGGTCCTGTCTCCGAAGACAGAGGCTTTGTGCTGCATCCTGCAACCTGTGAGTATGGCACCAGTATTCCCCTGTCTGATCAGCTATCGGTCACGACCTCAAAAGATATTCTCTCGATTCTCGGCACCGAGCAACAGCCAGAGCAATTTCTGGTCGCGCTGGGCTATGCAGGCTGGGAGCCGGGACAGCTCGAGCAGGAACTGGCCGACAATAGCTGGCTAACACTGGAAGCCGATCCCAAGGTCATTTTTGATACCCCCGTTCACCAACGTTGGCAAAAAGCGCTCGATCAGCTCGGCATTGACGCCGCAAACCTCTCTTCACAAGTAGGACATGCATGAACGCACAAACCATTATTGGATTTGATTACGGCGTCAAAAGCATTGGCGTTGCCATCGGCCAGTCGCTAACTGGCACCGCTCGCCCTTTGTGTGCCTTAAAAGCCCGAGACGGGATCCCAAATTGGGATGACATTGAAGCCATACTCAAAGACTGGCAACCCGATTATCTGGTGGTAGGCTTACCGCTTGATTTACACGGTCAACCTTTAGAGACCATCACGCCAAGGGCAAAGAAGTTTGCCAACCGCCTGCATGGACGTTTCGGCTACCCGGTTGAGCTGCACGATGAACGCCTATCTACCCGTGAAGCGCGTGCGGATCTGTTTTCCCGCGGCGGGTATAAGGCGCTAGGAAAAGGCGCCGTCGACGCCCAATCTGCGGTGGTGATTATCGAAAGCTGGTTTGAGCGTCAATACACAGATTGAGTGGACGTTATCGCCTCCCGCGGCGCAATCACGCCTTGGTTCTCTAGCTGTGCCATCGCTTGCGCCATGGTCTGCATGCCATGCGCGGTGCCGGTTTGCATCATGGAGGTGATTTGCGCCACTCTATCCTCTCGGATCAAGTTACAAATCGCTGACGTCACCGTCATGATTTCATAAGCGGCAACACGCTGACCTTGGACACTTTTGACAAGCTGCTGAGAGATAACCGCCCGCAGTGAAGCAGACAGCATTGAACGTACCAAGGGTTTATCACTGCCCGGAAAAACGTCAATGATACGATCAACACTTTTAGCAGCGCTGACGGTATGCAAGGTCGCAAACACCAAATGCCCGGTTTCTGCCGCAGTTAATGCCAAGCTGATAGTTTCTAAATCACGTAGCTCACCCACCAATATCACATCTGGGTCTTCACGCAGCGCGGAGCGCAATGCCTGCTGAAAAGACTGCGTATCACGCTTGACCTCTCGCTGGTTCACCAAACTTTGCTCGGACGGGTGGATAAACTCAATCGGATCTTCGATTGTCAGAATATGCTTTTGCTGGTGGTGATTTATCTGCGCGATCATGCCCGCCAATGTGGTCGATTTCCCCGAGCCTGTCGGCCCAGTCACCAACACCAATCCTTGGTGTAACAAAGCCAGCTCACTGAAAAGTGGCGGCGCGGATAAATCCTCTAACCTTGGGACAGCCGTTGGCACCACACGAAAAACCGCCGCACAGCCATGTTGCTGATGGAACGCATTAACACGAAAACGCGCCACCGAGGCCAGCTCAAAGGAAAAGTCGATTTCCCATGCATTGTCAAAACTATGCTGCTGCTCAGGGCTCATCACCGCCAGTACTAATTGCCTTACGGCTTGGTGGCTAAGCGGTGGCAGACTAAGCTTGCGCATATCGCCATCTACCCGCACCATAGGCGACACCCCCGCGGAAAGATGTAGATCTGACGCGCGATGCTTTACACTAAACGCAAGTAGCTCATTAATATCCATTCATTTTCCTTGCAGAATCAGGTATGTGTCATATTAAGAACAATATTCAACAGGTCAGGGAACAGATAGACCACGCAAGCCAAAAATGCGGTCGACTCGCGGACTCAGTGCAATTAATTGCAGTCAGCAAAACCAAGCCTATCGAGGCGATCGCAGATGCCATCGCCGCGGGACAACAGGCGTTTGGGGAAAACTACGTGCAAGAAGGGGTAGAAAAAATTGACTACTTTGCCCAGCATCATCCCGAAGCACGCATTGAATGGCACTTTATTGGCCCCATTCAGTCCAACAAAACACGGTTGATTGCAGAGCACTTTGACTGGGTGCATTCTGTCGATCGGTTGAAGATTGCTAAACGCCTGAGCGAGCAACGTCCGGCACATTTACCGCCGCTCAATGTCTTGGTACAAGTAAACACCAGTGGCGAGGCATCAAAGTCGGGGTTAACCGTGGATAACGCCATCGCCCTCATTGAAGATATCCGAGCCCTACCCGGCCTGAATGTCAGAGGATTAATGTCTATTCCACAGCCTGAGACGGACTATCAGCGACAATGCGCCGCATTTGAACCTTTATCAAATGCGTTTCATGCCCTCCGTGAGCAGACAGAGAGTATCGATACCTTGTCGATGGGCATGAGTGGTGACATGGAAGCGGCGATTGCGTGTGGTAGCACCATGGTACGTGTCGGCACCGCGATTTTTGGCGCGCGAGACAGCCGCTAACGAAGCGGTCGTAATAAACCAATACAATGACGAGAACAACAGGAACGCTTTTCATGGAACATCGCTCCCTTACCTTTATTGGCGCCGGTAATATGGCGCGATCCATCATTGCTGGCCTTGTGAGTGCAGGCTACCCGACCTCTGCGATAACGGCCTCATCACCCAGCGCCCACCCTGGCGATGTGCTGAGTACGGATTATGGCATCCAAACCACCCGTGATAACTTGCATGCCTGCCAAGCGGCAGACGTCATTGTTTTGGCGGTCAAGCCACAATTAATGGCGCAGGTTTTAAGCGATTTATCGGCTGTCGATTGGTCTTCGAAACTGGTGATCTCGATAGCAGCCGGCATCAGTACTCACCGTCTGTGTGAGATGGCAGGTACCACACTCAACCTCATCCGTGTCATGCCGAATACACCGTCTCTTGTCGGCCAAGGAATGAGCGGACTCTATGCATCTAGCCAGGTAACGGAGGCGGATAAACACTACGCCACCGCATTGATGAAAGCCGTCGGCGAGGTCTGCTGTGTCGATGAGGAAGCAAAAATTAATGGTGTGATTGCGGCTGCAGGCAGTGCACCGGCATACTTCTTTCGCTTTATGGAAGCGATGCATCAAGAAGCTATCCGCCAAGGCTTTAGCGACGAGCAGGCCAGGCTGCTGGTTCAGCAAGCCGCAAAAGGGGCGGCAGAAATGGTGGTAAGCAATACGGACACAACCATTGGCCAATTGCGTGAGCAGGTAACCTCGAAAGGCGGCACAACCGCTGAAGCGTTACGTGTTTTCGACCAGCACCACATTGGCGATATAGTGGCACAGGCCATGCAGGCGGCAGTCAGCCGCGCCAAACAAATGGAACAAGAATTTTAATCACTAAGGCAACGATATGAATGCAATGACCTTTCTGATCAACACCGCGTTTGATCTTTACATCATGGTGGTGCTGCTACGCGTTTGGCTACAATGGGCGCGCGCAGACTTTTACAACCCCTTCTCTCAATTTATCGTCAAAGCGACCCAGCCTGTGGTGGGCCCGTTGCGTCGTATGATCCCGGCACTCGGTGGTTTGGATCTGGCAACGGTGCTGTTTGCTTACCTGCTCATGGTGGCGAAATTTGTGGTACTGGATTTAGTCGCCGGCAACCCCTTTGCAATGAGTTCAGGCATGTTCCTCTTCTCTGGTATCGCCTTACTAAAAGCCGCGGGTAAGTTGCTGTTCTGGGTGCTGATCCTGCGTGCCATTTTGAGTTGGGTAAGCCAAGGCAACAATCCAGTAGAGTATGTTTTTCATCAACTTACTGAGCCGGTATGTGCGCCAGTACGCCGTATTATTCCACCCATCGGTGGGCTCGATCTCAGTATTCTGGTGATCTTTATCGCGCTCCAATTTATCAATATGCTTATCGGCGATTTTATCGGCCCGATTTGGTATGCACTGTAAGCGAATCGCCACGCGCTAAGTCACCCTCGACTTATCGCCACGGGGTGCACCGCTTACGGAATCTCACGGGTGCCAACGATGTACGGTGGATCGTACTTAGGCACCCGTACGTATTGATAGCGAGCCTCACTTCGCTTTATCACAAGGAATGATTATGCGTCAGATCATAGCAGCGCTCAGCATGGTATTGAGTTTGCTTATCACACCGGCTTGGGCGGGGCAGTTTAAAGAAGTCGGTGAGTTGGAAGTGCATTACAACACGCTCTCAACCACTTTCTTGACACCCGAAATCGCTCAGCAGTACGACATTACCCGTAGTGGCTATCGAGGCTTGGTCAACATTGCCGTTCTCGATACCATGCAACTGGGAAAACCGGCGGTAGCCGCCGAGATCACCGGGCAAGTAAAAAACTTGGTCGGAAACAGTCGTGAACTGGACTTTACCGAGGTAAGAGAAGGGGACGCGATCTACTACATCGCCACCTTTGCAGCCGATGATGAAGAGACGTATCGCTTCCATATCGACCTTAACGCCGAAGGAAACCGCAATGCGTCTTTTGACTATAATTATACGTTTTACGTCGATGCCCCATAGTCGGGCCATAAACCAATAGGTAACTGTGATGAATAAAGTTGTGTTGGCAACGGGGAACGCAGGCAAAGTAAAAGAAATGGCGGGACTACTCGGCGAATTTGGTTTCGACGTCCTGCCGCAAAGTGACTTTGCCGTTGAAGAAGTTGATGAAACAGGCACCACCTTTATCGAAAATGCCATCATTAAGGCACGTCATGCGGCGAAAGTGACCGGCCTCCCCGCCATCGCCGACGACTCAGGCCTTGAAGTCGATGCCTTAAACGGCGCACCAGGCGTCTACTCTGCGCGCTATGCGGGGGAAACGGCCAGTGATACGGATAATGTCGCTAAACTGTTAGAAGCATTGCATGATACAGACAATGATGGACGCCAGGCTCGCTTCCATTGCGTATTGGTTTATATGCGTCATGCTAATGACCCAACACCGCTGGTCTGTCACGGGGTGTGGGAAGGGCAAATCGCTCACGCACCGCAAGGAGAAAACGGCTTTGGTTACGATCCGGTCTTTTTACCTGCCGATCAACAGTGTACCGCAGCAGAAATGCCCGCTTCCGAGAAAAAACAACGCTCTCACCGCGGACAAGCACTCAACGCCCTGTTCCAAGCCTTAAAAGCGTCGCAATAAGCCATGATCCCATTGAGTTTATATGTGCACATCCCTTGGTGTGTACAAAAATGCCCCTATTGCGATTTTAATTCGCATACCCAAAAGGGCGCGATCCCAGAAGAGGATTATATCGATGCGCTGCTTGACGATCTTGATACCGATCTTGCCGCCTACCCTTCAGTCATCACGCGCACACTGCACTCGATCTTCATTGGAGGCGGTACACCAAGCTTGATGTCGCCTTCACAGATAGCACGCCTATTGGATGGCATCAAAGCACGCCTTCCCGTCAGTGAGAGCATGGAAGTGACCATGGAAGCCAACCCTGGCACCGTGGAAGCCGATAAATTTATCGGTTATCGACAAGCAGGCGTTAACCGGATTTCTATCGGGGTGCAGAGCTTTTCTGCTGATAAGCTCGAACGCCTAGGGCGTATTCATGGCCCTGGAGAGGCAGAGCGTGCGGCCCACCTTGCTCATCAAGCTGGATTAAACAGTTTTAACCTCGATTTAATGCATGGGTTACCTGATCAATCAGAACAAGAAGCACTGGGCGACTTGGAAAAAGCCATCGCACTTAAGCCGCCACATCTGTCTTGGTATCAGTTGACCATCGAGCCCAACACCCAGTTTTACTCCAAACCACCGACCCTGCCAGAAGAAGATACCTTGTGGGACATTTTTGATCGCGGCCATCAGCTGCTTACCGACGCTGGCTACGTGCAATACGAGACATCTGCATACAGCTTACCCGATCATCAATGCGCCCATAACCTCAACTACTGGCGCTTTGGCGACTACTTGGGGATTGGTTGCGGCGCCCATGGCAAACTCACCTTACCGAATGGCGATCAGTCTCACCTGCTTCGGACAGTTAAAGTGAAGCATCCGCGCGGCTATCTTGATCCACAAAAGGCCTATCTCACCGATAGCCAGTGGGTGAAACAGACTGATCTCGCGTTTGAGTTCTTCATGAACCGGTTTCGCCTACTCGAGCCTTGTCCGAAAGCCGAGTTTGTTGCCCGCACGGGGTTGCCTCTCGACCACCTTAACCAGCCATTAGCTCAAGCGTATGACCAAGGTCTGCTCGTTGAGTCCGAGACACATTGGCAAGTGACCGCCAAAGGTAAACTCTTCCTCAACGATCTTTTGGCCATTTTTTTAGCTGACTAGTGCAACAAACTGTATGTTAAGGTGCCTATTGTTTAGGCGCCTTTACCTGCCCAGCGGCGGATTGGTCTTTTGACGGCAAGTGAAGCAAGCGCGATTCATTCAACCAGCCTAAGAGGGATACCCTGTGACTTCGTCATTTCGTGTCGAGCCGAAACATTGGACTTTAATCGCCGCGCTGATCATCGCAGCCTATGCGTGCTATTTACTTATCGAGCCCTATATTGGTGCAATTGTACTCGCGTTTATTGTCTCTTTGCTCTTTTTCCCTGTTCATAAACGTATTGAAGATCGCATTGGACAACGTCCAAACACGGCGTCGGTCATATCCTGTGTCTTAATCACCTTTATCATCATCATTCCGCTCACCGTGGTAGCAGGGGCCATTATCGAGCAAGGCGTGAGCTTTTTTACACGCAGTTACGAATGGCTCAACAACGGCGGCGCAAAACAGTTACTCAACAACCCGCAAATACAATCGTCGCTGCATTTTCTCAACCAGTGGCTGCCATTTGATTTAATTGACCCACAAGAAACCGTGAAAAAGCTGGCGGCTTGGATGTCTTCATTCAGTGGCCAAATGCTCGAATTTAGCTCCAAGGTATTAGGTGATGTGACCGACTTTTTTATCACCTTCATGCTGATGTTGTTTGTCCTGTTTTTCTTGCTCCGTGATCACGACAGCATTATCCATACGCTCCGCCACGTGATCCCTTTATCACGAAGCCAAGAAGATCAGTTACTGGATGAAGTAGAGAAGGTCGCCAAGTCTGCCGTGCTTGGGTCCTTTCTTACCGCCTTGGCGCAAGGAGCCGCCGGCGGGCTAGCGATGTGGGCCGTCGGGCTGCCAGCGCTATTTTGGGGAACCATGATGGCGTTCGCCTCCTTTATCCCTGTGGTAGGCACTGCGCTTATCTGGCTGCCAACCGTGCTGTATTTGGTGGCCACGGGCGATTGGCAGTGGGCTATTGCCTTACTGATATGGAGTGTTGTGGTGGTCGGCTCTATCGATAATCTACTCCGTCCCTTCCTCATGCAGGGTAACTCGGGGATGAATACCTTGCTTATCTTCTTCTCACTATTAGGAGGGCTTCATCTGTTCGGCTTGATGGGGCTTATCTATGGTCCGATTATCTTTTCGATTACCTTGGTACTCTTTCGGATGTACGAGATCGAATTTGAACGCTTTCTTGACCGACAAGATAACGCGTAGGGGGTTTGATATTGGCCTAGTGCGCGCTTTGTGGGAAAATCCTCGTCTTGGCGCGCCACCCTACCTTCAAACGCGGCCGATAAGTACTTATAACCGGAAAGAGAACCCTCATGACCCTCACGGCACCTAGCGAGATTGCTCAGCGTCACCTCACCTTGTTCGCCAATAAACATGTTCTATTGGCCGGGGAGCTCGAAGATGACTTTGCCCAGCAGCTACTGTCTCATGCCGCACGCGTGTCGGTATTTACGACCCATCATGGCTATGCCACACGAATGGCAAATACTGACATCCATGTACACGCAGGCGCAGAATATACGGATGATAGCGCCGTCGACGTGGTACTTTTCTACTGGCCTAAGTCAAAAGCGGAAGCCGATTTTCTTCTCGCGATGCTCACGCATCGTCTCGGCGCGAATGTCGACTGGATCGTAGTGGGTGAAAACCGCAGTGGCGTCAAAAGCATCGAAAAACGTTTTGCACCGTATGGCCAAGTCATTAAACAAGATTCAGCTCGCCGATGCAGCCTATACCATGGCCAGTGCACATCACCGGCGGCGTCATTTAGCCTGGCAGATTGGTTTCACGACTATCCTCTCCAAGTAGGCAGCCTATCACTCACTGTTCGTGCTTTACCCGGTGTGTTTAGTCACAAAAGCCTTGATGATGGCACGGCCTTATTACTCCAGCACCTGCCCGACATACAAGGCGATGTGATTGATGTCGGCTGTGGCGCGGGCGTTATCGGCACGGTACTACTGGCTACCCACCCAAGCTGTACGGTCACCTGTGTTGATGTGAGTCATTTAGCGGTCGCATCAACCCAAGCGACGCTCGCGGCCAATGGGCTCAGCGGCTCTGTTTTTGTCTCTGACATGTTAGGGGCCGTCAGTGGACAGCAGTTTGATGCCATTATAAGCAACCCACCTTTCCATGAAGGATTGGAGACATTTTACCATGCCACCGAATCCTTGCTGGAAAACGCACCTCGCTACCTGCGCCGTCACGGCCAATTAGCGATCGTCGCCAACAGCTTCTTACGTTATCCGCCGATTATTGAAAAAGGATTCGGTCAGTGCGATACCCTCGCGAAAACCCGTCGATTTGCCGTTTATCATGCGCGAAAAGCACGCTAGTTGCTGACAACACCATCAATCAGTCGAGTAACACACTTGTAAGGTTTGATACCTGACAGCAGGTCACAGTTTTGACTGATCGGACGTGTTAGCGTCTACTCTCTCGCGGCTGCCTTTTGGCAGCCGTTTGCGATTCAAGCCCGCGTGATCAGGGAGAGGTATTCACAGCGTGCAAATGGATATAGGTTACTCTACACGTCTTCAACGCCGCTTTATGTGGTGGTTTTTTAGTCTTAGTATTATCCCTGTGGTGATTTTGACGGGATACTTTACTTGGAGTCAGTCGCAACTGCTGATCGATCAAGCCCATCAACAGCTCGAGAGCGAGCGCGATCGTTACTATGTCACCATCACATCATATTTTAATGACCAAGTGCGCGCGGTAACCAATCTTGCAGCCTCTGATCTAGCAACCAGCAGCGGTGGACGCTTTTATGGCTTTCCTCATGCATTCCAACAACTCGGTGATGATACGCGCCAATCGCAGCGTCGACTCATACCGATCCTTCAACAGTCTCCGAACCAATATGCTGGCGTAACAGCCCAAAAGTATCACCGCTTATATCGTCGCTTTCATCACCAATTTCAATCTTGGTTAGCAAGATACGCGTTCAACAATCTCGCGATGTTTGATTTAAACCAAAACCTCGTATACACCGTCAAAGCCCACCCCATGACACAGGACAACCCATCACTGAAAAATGCGATCAAGCAATTGATGAATATGCCTGCCCAGCAGCGCCCTAAATGGATGCGCACTGCCTTTGAGCCACATGGCTCACGCACCATGCAAGCTTGGTATCTGGTCCCCATACTTAAAAGCGGCCATATGCAAAGCGTCCTTGCTATTAGCACCACAACCGATAACTTGTCTGCGACACTTCGCCAACGGCAGCAACCAGAGTCGGGGCTGTGGCTGATTAATCAAAATCATCAATCGTTACTCAACAGTTGGGTGCCTCACACTGATCAAGCTAGGCCCTCGATCTTGCCATCAAAGCACGCCATCGATGCCGCTTTCCATGGCCAACAAGGGGTCATGTCTCCAAGCCAATATACACTCATGCCTCAACTCACGGCGTATCGACCCGTCAATGTGGCGGGGGCGTCTTGGGCGTTAATCACTTGTACACCTCAAAAACGTGCCTATCAGCCTCTGCGCCACTTGTATGCGATCAGTGCGACACTCGTGATCGTCGTTATTGTTTTATTAGTCTGTGTTGGGCATTGGCTATCTCACCGCCTGACACTGCCTATCTTACAACTGACTTGGTGCGCCGAGCAGTTTGCCGCAGGTGAACTGGACTATCCGATCACCCATCGCCAGCGAAAAGATGAAATTGGTCGCCTTGCAAGCGCACTCTCCCACTTGAAACACAGCTTGAGAGCGACGTATTTTTCTCCATCAAGCACGATTAACGATAAAGAGACACAAGCGCATCAGCCGGAGAGTATTCATCGTCGCTTAGTGGATGCGATGAACTTGGCTCTGGCCGCTTGGGGTGGGGATAAAATCGGGCTAGCAGAAAAAAGTGGCTTATGGCGTGTTTACCAGGATAAAGGTAGCTTTCAAACAAGAACCTTGGATAAGTACCTGCACGTAGAAACCGTCCCCAAAACACCTCGTTGGCGAAATGTAGTGCGCACGCTCGACTTTGTTCTCAAGCATACGAGTGAGCAATCACCACACTATCAGGCATTAAAACAGGCACAATTAGATATCCAGCACTGGGTCAGCCAAGACAAAGGCCAGCGTTAAGATTGTCATCGCACAGGCACCGCCTTATAGTGTTTGAAACTCTTTATCATTAGGTTTCGATGACGCTTTCTCTTCCTCAACTGCGGGTGTTTTTAACCATCGTGCAAGAGGGCACCATCACCGCCGCCGCCAAGAAACTGTTTCTCAGTAAACCAGCAGTCAGTATGGCACTCGCCGAGTTAGAAAGTCAGCTCGGTTACCCCTTGTTTGATCGACGCGGCAATCGGCTTCACCTCAATGACCAAGGGATAGCGCTTATCCCTAAAGCAGATGAACTACTCACCCGCAGCGACGAAATCAGTGCCACACTAAAAGACGATAGCCAACTGATTGGTTGGTTGCGACTAGGTGGAAGCGATACGGTGGGTAACCAGCTTTTACCTACACTGATTAGTGATTTTCGCCATGCGACGTGTCATCAACAACAAACATTGGTGATTGCCAACAGCCAAGAAATCATCACTCGCCTTCAACACTTCGAGCTGGATATTGGGTTGATAGAGGGTGAAATACTGCATCCCGATTTACTGCAAACGCCATGGTTAAGCGATCAGATGGCGGTGGTTTGTCACCCTAATCACCCACTTGTGAGTCACGCACCGTTAAGTGTGGGCGATCTCGACAATCAAACTTGGCTGATCCGCGAATCTGGCTCGGGCACCCGTGAGCACTTTCTCTCACGCCTTGCTCCTCGCTTCGAGCGCTGGCACCTTTCTTTCGAGCTCAATACCACAGAAGCGATTTTAAATGCTGCAAGTGCCGGGTTAGGCTTGGCGTACCTGTCTAAGCTCTCCGCTCAACACGCCATTGCCGATGGTCGAGTGGTTGCCCTCGAACTCCCTTTGCTATTATCCCGGCGCTATTGGCTTGTGCGTCATAAAGATAAATACCAATCAGGCCTACTCACCCGCTTCTGGGATTTCTGCTTACACTGGCAACCTCAACCCCATTCTTCTACTTAACCAGCAATCACCACGCGACAGATACAAAAAAGCCCCGACCGTGAGGTCAGGGCTTGGTGTTTCTGCTAATTAAAGTCTTACATGTAGCTGCTTTAATTAGGTTATCTTGTTTGATGCGATGAGGATTTTGAATCGAGACGCGCAGTGTATGCCAATACATGAGCATCGCAGATATCAAAAGCATCGAGCTATCAACAAGATAAGCAATGAAAGCCTGGCGATGTCCTACTCTCACATGGGGAGACCCCACACTACCATCGGCGCTGCTTCGTTTCACTACTGAGTTCGGCATGGAGTCAGGTGGGTCCAAAGCGCTATGGTCGCCAAGCAAAATTTTGTCTGGAACAAAATTTAACGCACTTTAGTGCGGCCCGTCAGGGTCAAATACAAGGATGTATTTGATAAATTCGTTCCTAAATCTAGAAAGCTGTTCGTTCTCGCCACAATCAACTGGCTTTATTCGAGTCCAACCCAAAACCTCTTGGGTGTTGTATGGTTAAGCCTCACGGGCAATTAGTACAGGTTAGCTCAACGCCTCACAGC
>NZ_RSAM01000011.1:0-144349 GCF_009377945.1 Salinivibrio sp. VYel1
TTAAAGCAAGAGAAGAGTTTCAAAGCCGGCATTCAACGCAAGCGAATGATGTGCGCGATGGACCAAGAGTACCTCGCGACCGTGCTGGGAAGCCTTTCATGACGGGGATGTTCATGCGTTTTCCGTGACCCTAGGACCCTAGGATCTTTCTAGTCTCTATCCCCTAACCTCACCAACCTTCTCACCAAATTCATTCTTCCCCAACTTTGCGCGGACAAAAGTGGTGACACGCCAAACGTGGCGGAGCATCATGCAATAAAGCGCAAAACAAAATAAGAAGCTGACGAACATGATGCTTTCATGCACTTGCAGCAGTTCGCCTACAATACCGATGCCGGCAAGACTGGTGGCGAGTAAACAAATGGCGGCCAATGTCTGACGTGGTGATAGGCCAACACGCTGAAAAATATGGTGTAAATGCTCGCGATCAGGTTTAAAAGGAGAATCGCCACGCTTTACGCGCCGGAACATAGTTGCCGTCATATCCATCAGTGGCAGGGCAATCAGCCATAGTCCGGTTACGGGTCGTATCGCGGCATTAGTCGGGTGCTGGCTGGCAAGCAGTAAAAACCAAATGACGGTAAAGCCAATCAACATGCTGCCGGCATCACCCATAAACACCTTTCGCTCACGCCCCAATACACCTAAATTAAATAGCAGGTACGGTGTCATAATCACGGTAAGCACAAGGCACAGATAGGCCATTGAGTGGTGACCGTTTAAATAGAGTAAAGCGCCCAAACTGACAAAGGTCACCGTCGCCAGCCCGCCTAATAAGCCATCAATCCCATCGACCATATTAAACGCATTAATGGCGCCAATTACAGCCAGTATGGTAAGCCCGTAACCGAGGGTATCTAGATGCACACGTCCGGTGGCAAAAATATTACCCAAGCGACTTAGTTCGATATCACCCAGGGCCATCATCGCCACTGCTAGCGCCGCTTGAACACCAATCCGCAGTTTAAAGTCGAGGTCGAACTTATCATCCAAGACGCCAATCGCGACCAAAATCAGCATACAAGTTGCGTATAATCCACTATGGGGTATCACATCTGGGTTGTTCACGAGAAAGTAAACCAGTGATAAACACACCGCCAGCCCACCAACTAAGGGGACAGCGCCAGCGTGGTGCTTACGCTGATCCGGTTTATCGACTAAGCCAACACGTTTGGCGAGTTTTCTTAGCACAAACAATGAGGCCGTGGAAAAAAATAATAGTAAAGCCAAATCGACGAGTGAAATAATCACGGTATTTTCCTTTTAGTGGGCGGCCGTGTGTTTTTATTATAAGCCGCTATCTAATTTAGTGTCGGTTGTTCGGTCGTTCAAACCATGGATTTCGGCCATCGGTTAGCTGATAAAGTGAGTATTTACGGTTAAGCTTTTGTCCGCCATCACGCTGGAGGGGCTGCCACGATAGCGCGCCACGTGAGGTGGTGGGTTTAACCGAGAGCAAATCAAACGGAATCGACACATAAAAGCCTTTGGTAAAGCTGCCCTCGCCGTATTCATCGGCGGATAAGTCAGTTTTGCTGGCATAAGCTCCCACGGTGATCCCGCTATCAAACTGTTTAGCGATATCCACTGTCACCCCCACATCTTCGGTCAAATAACGTCCGGCGCTTATTTTGGCCAGTGTACCGTCAAACAGGTTGAGCGGGTTTTGCCAATACAGGGTGGCATGGCCGGTGGTGGTCCCGGTTTGCACTCGGAATCTGCGGTTGCCATTTTCGGCAGGCTGGTATTCGTTTTTAAAAAGCCCAAACGCCGAGCCGGGCTCACGTTGTTTGACATAGTTGGCATCTAACCCAAAGGCAAATGGGCTGTCGATGGGGCGATAAAGCACTTCGCCACCCACACCGGCAAACATCGTCTCTAAATAGCCGCCATAGGTTTGGGTGTACCAGTTATCGCCAAAATGGTCGAGGTAGGTCAGCTGCACATTGGTCACACGCACAGTGTCTTCAAGATACTGGCGGTTTAACGTACGCACTCGCTTAAGATCGGTGCCATCGGGCGGCACCGTGTACTTAAATTTGTCGTAGGTGTCGGCAAGATTGACATACACGCTGGACGAAGCAATAAAATGATCGCCTAACTGGGCAGCGGCGTTGCCAGCCACGCCCAGTGAATACATATAGAAACTCTCTGAGCCGCCAAACGATTGTACAAACACAGGGGCGAGGCCTGCATCAAAGCTATCGCGCTGGTTGGCCTTTATGCTGCCCGATGTCGGTTGCGGCTGCCGGCGCATGCGCGCGTCGTCAGGGTTTGCGCCTACATAGCTGTTGGTAGCGACGGCAGCATAGGTGCTGGCATCAATCACGGTTTCAGTGATGGGCTGGCGCTCAGACTGGTCAATAATCCGGTATTGTTTGGCATTAATGCCAGTATTGGCGATCAAGGTAGCGGCGCGCGTTTGCGCCATATCTTGGTCTCGGTATTTGTTTTGCTCGCCGGTGATGGTTACTGTCTCGCCATCAAAATGTACTCGGTTATCGTGATACCCCGCGACATTGGCAAGCTGTGCGCTTAATTGTTGCCATTGTGCGGCGCTTAACTCGTCGCGTTTGGCTGTTGGGCGATAACTGGGGGCGTTGTCGTCAAGCCAAAAGGGGCTTACATGATTAAAATTGGTGTTAAGGCTTATGCCAGCGGTGATCACTGCGCCACGCTCATAGGCTAACCGTGCTGCCCCCCAATCTCCCAAGCGATACACTGCGCCCACATTCCAAGGGCTATTCACCTCCATGGCAATGCCGGTGCGCGTGCTAATAAAATCGGCTTGGTAATCGTTGCCGTCGTATTCAAGCTTTAGGCTCAGCGGCGCATAAGGGGTTTGGTATTCCACCCCGCCAAATAACGCGGTACAGCCGGTGAACATACGCTCTATATCGACACTTCCACCTTTGCCGGAGTAAGTGGTATCGCGACCACAATCTACCGATTGGTTTTTATCGCCGGTGAGGTTGGCGCGGTTGCCCATATAGCCCCAGCCGATACCGAGCGAGAAATCAAACGGCCCGGCACGTTTGGAGCCGACAATGTATTCACCATCAAACAACCCGGTGCCGCCGATGTCGCGCACGCCAACGGCAAGCTCTGGCAGCCAAAAGCTTTCTTGCCACAGGCGTAATTTGGCATCAATGCTTTTATCGGTGTATTTGGTGTCGCCGCTAAAATCGGGATCATCGCTATAAAGTAAGTCGTGCACCTGGGTATAGCGAACGGTGGTTTCTAACCATGGAAACAGCTGCAGTGAGGTATTGAAGTGCACATAGTCTTCGTTATAGGTGCTGCCCAAGGTAAATTCGCCTTCGGGCGCGGTGCGCGCGGTGGGCATTTGCATCAGCCCCACGCCGCCAAAGTCGGTTTGTGAGTGCACCAGCTCGGGATAATCGAAGCTGTCTGCTGATACTGCCTGACTGACGGCAAGGGCAACGGCGGAGAGAAAAATGCGTCCGGATGCAGAAGAAAAATCCATCATGGTCGGATTAACCTATTTTGTAAAAACGTTAGCACGTGTTGGTTAGGCGCGATCGCTTGGCCTTTAATGGTTTTGCTTGGCAAGGGGATATAAATCACTGAGCCGGGTAGAATATCGCGATGCTGGTGATTCCAATATGCCACTGGGTGTTGCGTGCGTTCGCCGGTGGGGCTGATCACCCATACTTGCGATACACCGAGTGTGGTCGTTTTCGCTTGCTGTATGTAGTCACGCGCCGCTTGGCGCGCATTCCAGGGGTAGTTGCCTGGTTGATTCACCGCGCCGAGCACTGTCACTTTTGTTGGGCGTTTAGGCAGCTGTAGGTGCCAATTGCTGTTTAATGCCGGGTTGGTGTCGGGGGTGATGCGGGTGATGTCGGGATCAATCGATCCGGCCACGCGCTCGCCAACCACCATTTTGCTGAGTGCCTGATAAAGCGTTTGCCACTGCTGACGTGGTTCGCCCGTGTGAACGGCGATTTGATCGCGTATGGGTTGGAGATCGCTTATTGCTTGTGCTTGCTGGCTTTCCATACGGTAAAGACCGGCGGCGGGCCAATATACATCATCGAGTGAGCGTTGTTGGGTTTGTGTCACGGTGAGCACTGCTTCGGCAAGGCGCGGCGGCTGTGTGAACGAGAGCGCAACGTCTTGATTGGCGGTGACCACGTTATTAGCGTGGGCGGGCAGCGCTAAAAGTAATACCGCTGCGCGTAGGCTCAGTTTGATGGCTTGATACTTACTCATCAGCGCCCCCTTGATACGGTTTTAAATGCGTCAGCGTGACTGCTGGTAAGCCAGGTGCGAGGTGCTGATAGGATTTAACCATGCGGCCAGTGTCTTCGCTAACCCAATAATGATTGGTGAACTCGACATTGAGCGTCGGTAGAGTGACACGCTCATGGTATTGCACTGTGTCAATCTTTGTGCCGTTTACCGAGATGGTTTGCGGTTTTCCGCGTTTGAACGTGGAGTCGGCGCGGTAACCGCTGTGATTGCCCGGTTGCCAATCTAGGGTGCGTGACCATGTGTGGGGCATGGTAAGGGTATTCAGGCCAACGCTGAGTGGATCAGGGCTATTCACTTGAGTGGCGGTGAGGTTACCTTCAGCAAAGTTAACCGTTTTTACAATGCGGCTGTTGCGGGTGACGATCATTTCATGATCCCCCGATAACCACTTTAAGTTTGGGCTAGGATGTTGGCTGGGTTCGGCAAACGCCAGCACCATAAATCCACGTGGGCCGTTATCGAGCTGTGCATAGAGGCTGGCATAGGGCAGGGCGTTGATTTCATCCCAGCTTTTTTTGGCATCGGGAAAGCCTTGATAGGCGAATTTAAATGAATCACTCAGATCTTGCATGCGCTGTGTGCAGCCTGTGGTGGCGAGTGCGATAAAAACAGCTAAAGCTGGAAAGAAGGGCTTATTCATAGGTTATTGGTTGACGGGCTGTATATGGATAAAAAAGTAGCTACAAAGCCGCCTTTGTAACTACTTGAATGGCTCTCGCCTTTAGTTATTAGCGTTAGCGCTAACAGAGGTTGATGTGTTGTTGTCATCATTGTTAGCAGCAGCAACTGCTACGCCAACTGCCGCGGCAGCCGCAACACCAGCAGCAATCGCACCAGCGCCAATACCACCAGCTGCAGCACCAGCAGCACCAGCAGCACCAGCTGCCCCAGCACCTGCTCCAGCCCCTGCACCAGCAGCGCCCGCACTAGCACTTGTACCGGCACCCGCGCCAGCACCTGCTCCAGCGCCACCACCACTTGCGCCAGCTCCCGGCGCGGCTTCTGTTGCGGCCATTGTGCTTGCTGCGAACAGCATAGCAATCAGACCCGTTGCAATTTTTTTCATTCGTCTCTCCATGATTTTTGCATTAATACAAAAACGTCTGCAAACGCAGACACCTGTAAACTCTAATAGCTACGCGGTGAGAAGTAAAATAAATACCGCGCACATCACAGATTTTTCATTTTAAATGTGCGGAAGAGCAGGGAAAGGGCCTAGGACCTAGGACCTAGGACCTAGGACCTAGGACCTAGAGAAAGAGCAGATCGTGCTTGCATTGGGGCTCTTGCTTTTTCTGTACTCTGTATTCAGTAATCGGTATTCGGGGTCTTGAATACGGAGCGCTTCGCTTACGGAATACGGGAAAGAGCAGAAAGCAGTGCCTAGGCCCTAGGAACTTTATTTGCAGAGCCAGGCACGATAGGCTTTTTCCGTATTCCGTATTCCGTATTCCGTATTCCGTATTCCGTATTCCGTATTCCGTTATCTTTCCCTAGGACCTAGGACCTAGGACCCTAGGATCTTTCTAGTCTCTAGCCTCTCCCCTCAACGCCATACTCGCAAAAATCACCACCCCGAGGGAGAAGAACAGAATACCCGAGTGCGCGTTTATATAGTGCTGCGTCAACATATATCCAGCGATGAGGATCAAATGGCAGCGCAATAGAACCGTTGCGAGTTGCTGTTCAGCATTGGCGTTAATCTTTGGTTTTCTTGTTGCTAGCCAAGGCGCGGCGAGTAAAACAATGAGCGTGCTAAAGCCGACTAGGCCTTTCACCTGTAATTCTTCAAAGAACTGGTTATGGGCACGCCGCATGTGGGTGACAACCGGATCGGCGTGGCCTTGCTCGACTAATTTTTGTTTTTCTTCCAGCCTTTTATTATAGCCTGTTCCCGTAATAGGGTTTTCTGTCGCCAGAAGAAGTGCGGTTTTCCATAGCTCAAGCCTTATTCCTGTAGAGCTGGTGACCGTCGGTGTTTGCTTGTTTTCTTGCTCAGTAATAAGTTCAGTGTGTTTAGCCTCTTGATAGTCGTTAAATTCAGAGATAGCTGCTTCTCCTCTATTTAATGCAGGAAGAACGGCAGTAACAATAATCAGTGCAACGCTGGTGGCGATGGCGAGATAGTCTCGAAATTGAAAGTGTTTTCGGTAGTAAAAAACAGCCCACAATGCCACGAATGGCGTGATCACCCATGAGCCTCGACCACCACAGAGTAAAGGTGCAGTAAAGCCGAGAGTGATGCCTAAAAACGCGATTTTTTTCAAGGTGGGCAATGTGTGTTGACAGCTATAGATATAGGCCAAAATGCTAAACACGCTCAGGCTTGCGGCCATGCCGGCGACTTGAACCGACATATATCCACCCGTCGAAAGCGCACGAATATCAAGAATATAGTGTTGATAGAGTGCGATAAGCCCCACGGCGGATGCCCCGATACTACAGCCATATAACACGACCGTGAGCGAGGGCGGGTATTGTAAGAGCAAGGCAAAAATTATGATGGCTAACAGTACGCGACTGGGCATATCGATTTGGCTGTAGTGCTCACTGGGTATGGCGAAGAATAGGGTCACTATGAAATAAAGCAGTAATGCACCACTGATGAGCATCGCGGGGGGCGTTTTTAGCTGTCGCCACGTCCCCGGAAATAACCCTAAGCCAGCCACTGCTAATAAAATCGCGGCATACTTGTATGATTCGGGGGTGATGAGCAAGGTGGCGAAGTAGGCCAAACATAACAAGCTGGTGAGCTGTTGGCGAGAAGTAAGTAGCAACGTCCTTTCCTCTGTTTTCTTTCTGAATTTTGTGAGTAACATGGTGCTGAAATGCGATTGCATTATACACGCGTGGTTGTTGGTTGCACTTTTTGTCGTGGAATACGCAAAGAGGTAAATCGAACGCCATATGCTTGTCCCTTGGTTCTTTGCGCCAGACTAGCGGTGGAGAGCGATGTTGGAATTAGTTATAGTAAGCACCCACGAGATGACCAAAGAGACAGTTCCGATATGCCAAAAAAAGCCATTGCTCTTATTCCTGCCCGTGGGGGATCAAAGGGATTGGCAAGAAAAAATGTCCTGCCCGTTAATGGAAAACCACTGATTGCATGGACAATAGAAGCTGCATTGCATAGCGAACACCTCGATGAGGTCTATGTTTCAACCGAAGATGAAGAGATTGCCCGAGTAAGTGAAGCATTCGGCGCACAAGTGATACCGCGGCCCGCTGAGCTTGCATCGGATCAAGCAAGCAGTATCGATGTGATTACCCATGCGTTATCATGGCTCGAGCAGTACGCGTTAGGTTGTGACGTCATGACGCTATTGCAGCCAACATCACCGTTGAGAACAGCACAATGCATTGATAACGCGCTTGCGCTTTACCGTGACAAAGACGCCGACTTTGTGATCAGCGTGTTTGAGCCACAACATACGCCTGTGAAAGCCTATATTGCTCAGCATGATGGATCGATTTCTGGGCTATTCAGCGATGATGCGCCATACCAAAGGCGCCAAGACCTACCGCGCGCGTTTCAGCCAAACGGTGCTATCTATATTTTTTCGGCGGCAGAATTTAAACGCCACAACTATTTTCCGAGGTCTAAGGTTTTCCCTTATGTGATGTCAGAGTACTTGTCTGCTGATATCGATACCAAACAAGACTTAGACGTTGTCGAGCAAAGAATGAAGGAATTGAAGAATGACTCAACCTGTATTTGAGATTTCAGGCAGAAAAATTGGCCTTGATTATGACCCGCTTGTCATTGCAGAAATTGGCATAAACCACGAAGGCTCTTTGGATGTTGCATATCAAATGGTGGATGCGGCAATCGAAGGTGGTGCCGAAGTGATAAAACACCAAACGCATGTTGTCGAAGATGAAATGAGCGGGGAAGCTAAAAGTGTCGTTCCAGGCAATGCCGATGTGTCTATTTACGAGATTATGGAGCGGTGTGCCCTCAATGAAGAAGATGAATCAAAGCTAAAGAACTATGTGGAGTCCAAGGGCGTAATTTTTATCAGCACACCTTTCTCTCGCGCCGCGGCCCTGCGCTTGGAAAGAATGAATGTTCCTGCTTACAAAATAGGCTCCGGGGAATGTAATAACTATCCGTTGCTTGATCTAATTGCGAGCTTTGGCAAGCCAATCATCTTAAGCACTGGGATGAATGATATTGAATCAGTGGCCAAAGCAGTGGCGATTTTTAGAAAGCATCAAACGCCATTTTGCTTGCTGCATACTACCAACCTTTACCCCACCCCTGACCATTTAATACGTATTGGTGCGATGGAGCAGTTACAAGCTGCCTTTCCTGATGCCGTTGTCGGTTTGTCTGATCACAGTATTGATAATCTCGCCTGCTTAGGGGCGGTTGCTGCTGGCGCGTCAGTACTTGAGCGCCACTTTACAGATAGTAAAGATAGGCAAGGGCCTGATATTGTTTGCTCGATGGATAGTGAGGAATGCAGAGCTCTTATCCACCAGTCTCGTCGCATGGCGCAGATGCGAGGAGGTGAAAAGAAAGCAGCGGCTGAAGAACAAGTGACCATAGACTTTGCTTACGCCAGTGTGGTGACGACTGCCGAGATTAAAGAGGGCGAAGCGCTAACACGTGATAATATTTGGGTAAAGCGCCCTGGTACGGGCGATTTTCTTGCTGAAGATTACGAGCGCTTGCTAGGCCAAAAAGCCGTATCTGCGATCCCTGCAAATGTTCAAATAAAGAAAGCACATATTAGCTAAGATGAAAAAAATCCTATTTTTGACAGGTACTCGGGCTGACTTTGGTAAACTGAAAAGTTTGATCGGTAAAGTAGAAAGTCATCCGCATTTTGAGGCGTACGTGTTTATCACGGGCATGCATATGATGGCCAAATATGGCATGACAGCACGTGAAGTCGAGAAGGCGGGATTCAAAAACCTCTACACATATATTAATCAAAACAGTTACGATTCGATGGATATTACCTTGGCCAAAACAATACAAGGATTGTCCGACTACGTAGCCGAAACTTCACCTGACATGATTGTGGTGCACGGTGACCGTGTTGAGGCGATGTCTGGCGCGATTGTTGGAGCACTTAATAATATTCTTGTCGCACATGTTGAGGGTGGCGAGGTGTCTGGAACCATTGATGAATTGATCCGTCACTCTGTTTCAAAAATGTCGCATATCCACTTTGTCTCCAACCAAATGGCGAAAAGTCGCCTTATTCAGTTGGGTGAGACGGAATCGAGTATATACACCATCGGATCACCGGATCTCGATATCATGACGTCACCTGACTTGCCCTCGTTATCTGCAGTAAAAGAGAGATATGAGATTGGCTTTGACACTTATGCGGTGTTTATGTATCACCCGGTGACAACAGAGCTAGACAAGCTGAAAACACATATATCGAGCACCGTTGATGCGCTACTCGAAAGTGATGAAAATTATATCATCATTTTTCCCAACAACGATGCTGGCTCAGAGACGATCATTGAAGAGTTAGAACGGTTAAGAGGTCATGATCGTTTCAAAATTTATCCGAGCATTAGGTTTGAGCATTTTCTAACCCTACTTAAAAACGCTGACTTTATGATAGGTAATTCGAGTGCAGGTGTGCGAGAAGTGCCTTTTTATGGAAAGCCGAGTATTAACCTTGGAACACGGCAAGACAAACGAGCCAATGCTAATTCAATTTTTAACGTCGAGGTTGAAGAAAAAGCATTGATTTTAGAGGCGATAAAGAAAGCTAAGACGGCACAATTTACATCGGTAAAAGAATTTGGCTTGGGAAATAGTGATAGGCTTTTTTTACAGGCGCTCGAATCAGATGCGATATGGCATACTAGCAAACAAAAAGTGTTTGTGGATCTATGCTGAGATATAAAATCGGTCTAGCAAGCATTGGATGAAGTCTGTTATGAAAGGTTTTTTAAATCGCTTTTGGTGCGTCGCTCAGTGAAGGTGTGATTCAACGTCCAGATGTTGGCATGTGTTTATGCAATAATCTGTAGTAAAGATCTAAGCGCTATATCAATCAATATGGCGCTTTAAAAATAGTTATTATGAGTTGTTTATGAATTTATTCCTAGTGACATCACCCTTTCAATACCTTTGTGCTTTAGAGGCAAAAAAGCACTACAAAACAAAAGATAATATACTGTTTTTGGTTGATCAAAGTAGTACTCGTGGCCTCGAGCAGCAGGAGAAAATTTTTAACCTACGTGAGTGGGACCATGTGATCACAACCACAAGAAAAAACAGAACGATAAATATCCCTAAGGCGATAAAAAAAATAAAACATATTCTCAAAGGAGAACAGTTAGACACTTTTTTTTACGGGGAGTATAACGCATGGCGAACTAAACTAGTTGCAGAAAACTTTCGTATAAAAAAAGATGTTTACTTTGATGACGGCACGCTAACAATTTGTGAGCTCCCTGAGTTTATTGAAACAAAAATAACGTACTCTCGAAGCCGATTATTGCAGGATATCCTATTAAGAATATATGGTTGTAAGCCGACGACGAAATCTTTACCGAGAGAGAATTTGGAGTTATTCACGGTTTTTGATTTGGAAAGCAACACGGTTAATATTGAAAAAAATACGTTTAGCCACTTAAAAGCGCATTACAACCATGGCGAACTTTTTTCTGAGCATGCGCCGATAGGCTTTATTGGACAAGGTGCCGTAGGCGATAAAGGTGGGGAGCCTATAAGCTCTTATGTTGAGCGGTTATCACACTTTGCGAAGATCAACGATAGGGGCATCGTCTATTTCCCTCACCGTACTGAATCCAATGAAGTTGCAGAAAAAATATCTAGCATTAAAAACCTTACATATCACAGAAGTTCTTTACCTTTAGAGCTTGAATTAATAGATAAAAAAATAAAACTATCTGGATTGTATGGCCTAAACTCAACGGCACAATATACCGCCAAGCTCTTCTATCCCAACATGCCGATTTATAACTTAGTTCCTCGCCATAGAAGCTTAAAGCCTCGCCAAGAGAGAATAAGATCTTTTTATAAAGAATCGGGGATTGAAGAGATACTAATTTGAGGTATTCGGGGTCTTGAATACAGAGATCCTCGCTTACGGAGTACGGGAAGAGAGGAGACGCTGCGCTTCTAGAGGCTAGAAACTAGATAGAGCAGATCGTGCTCGCATTGGGGACTTGCCCTTTCTGTACTCGGTATTTAAAAGCTTGAATACGGAATACGGGAAAGAGCAGAAAGCAGTGCCTAGGACCTAGGAACTTTATTTGCAAAGCCAGGCACGATAAGCTTTTCCGTATTCCGCCGTTATCTTTCCCCAGGACCTAGGACCCTAGGATCTTTTTAGCCTCTAGCCTCTAGCCTCTTCATACCCATTCGGGTTTTTCGACTGCCAGCGCCAGGTGTCTTCTACCATGGTTTGCAGATCGCGTGTGGCCGCCCAGCCTAATGTTGCTTCGGCATAGGCCGGGTCGGCGTAGCATTCAGCGATATCTCCGGCACGACGGGGTTTGATTTCGTAAGGGATTGGACGTTTTGCTGCGGCTTCAAACGCATGCACCATTTCTAGCACACTGTTGCCCTGGCCGGTACCGAGGTTAAAAATATGGGTGCCAGGTTGATGGGTTTTTTTATCCAACGCAGCCAAATGGCCCTCGGCCAGGTCGACCACATGAATATAATCTCGCACACCGGTGCCATCGGGCGTATCATAATCGTTACCAAATATGCCTAGCTTTTCGCGTCGGCCCACTGCTACTTGTGCCACAAAAGGCAGTAAGTTATTGGGTGTGCCTTGTGGATCTTCGCCGAGCAGGCCAGATTCATGCGCGCCGACGGGGTTAAAGTAACGCAGCAAAGTGATACTCCAGTCGGGATTGGCTTGGTGAAAATCTCGTAGGCACTCTTCCACCATCAATTTGCTACGTCCATAAGGATTGGTCGCCGAGGTGGGAAAATCTTCTTTAATCGGTACCGACGCCGGATCACCATAAACGGTAGCTGATGAGCTAAAAATGAGCGATTTCACTCCAGCTATATCCATTTCACTTACGAGAGTTAGGGTGCCTGAGACATTGTTGTCGTAGTATTTCAGTGGTTTTTCAACCGACTCACCCACAGCTTTTAATCCGGCAAAGTGGATGACGCTGTCAATACTGTGTCCAGAAAATACGCGCTTTAAGAAAGCACTATCACGGATATCGCCTTGTATAAAAGTCGGTCGCACGCCAGTGACTTGCTCAATACGATCGAGCACCATTTCTTTGCTATTGCATAGATTGTCGATAACAACAGGCGTGTGGCCTTGTTCAATCAGTTGAATGCAAGTGTGGCTGCCAATATATCCTGTGCCACCGGTGACGAGTACCTTCATGATCTATTGCCTAATTTCTTCTCCAGCACGGGAGTCTAGCAGGGAAGTACCCATAAAATCGAGCCTTGACGTATTGTTTTGGTCTGTATGCTCAGAGTATGAGGTTGAGGGTGCAATTGTTCGGATCAAAGGATGAACAAGCCTATCGGCCTGTTCATCCTTTTTTGTTTGTGGTTATCGCACAATCAGGCCGAGTAAGATGCCGACCACACCAAAGTCTGCGTCGCTAAAGGTGGTGTTGGCAAAGCCCAGATCGCCGAGTACGGGGAGCAAGAACACGGGTAGGAAGGTGATCAGTAGTCCTTGCGCAAAGGCGCCTAGAATTGCGCCGCGTCGTCCGCCGGTGGCATTACCGAATACCCCTGCTGCTGCGCCGACGAAAAAGTGGGGCACCACGCCTGGGATAATCACCGTAAGCCCCAGTATATAGAGCAGGAACATACCGACAAGCCCAGCAACAAAGCTAGATAAAAAGCCTACCAACACCGCATTGGGTGCGTAGGGGAAAACCACGGGACAGTCGAGTGCTGGCTTGGCATTGGGCACCAGTTTGTCGGAAATCCCTTTAAACGCTGGCACAATCTCGGCAATCACCATTCTTACCCCTTGCAAGATCACATACACCCCGCCTGCAAAGGTGATGGATTGCATTAATGCAAACATAAACCAGTGTTTACCGTCACTCACCTCGCGCACAAAGTCTCCGCCGGCAAACAGACACGTCACCATAAAAATAATCCCCATGGTGAACGAGATAGCGACTGGCGTATCACGCAAGAACAAGAGGCTTTTGGGCACGTCCATGTCTTCGGTGGAGTGGGCTTTGTTGCCAAATTTGCTGCCAATAAAGCCGGCTAACACGTAAGAGAGGGTTGAAAAGTGGCCAATGGCGACTTCATCTGAGCCGGTGACTTGTTGCATGTAGCGATGGGCGATGGCAGGGAAAAACACCATCACCGAGCCGACAACCACAGAGCCTAATGCGACCAATGGGATCCCTTCCATTCCGCTGGTGGAAAGAATCGCGGCGACCATCATCGACATAAACAAGGTGTGATGGCCGGTTAAAAAGATGAATTTCCACGGGGTTAAGCGTGCGATAAGAATGTTAACCAGCATGCCGAAGAACATGATCATTGCCATTTCCTTACCAAAGGCTTCTTGCGCAATGGAGACAATGGCTTCGTTGTTGGGCACCACGCCACTGATACCAAACGCATGCTGGAAAATGGTGGCAAAATCCCCGAGTGAGCTGACTACCAATGAGGCACCGGCTCCTAGGATCACAAAGCCTAGAATGGTTTTGATGGTACCTTTGATGCATTCAGTCGCGGGCTTTTTCTGGGCGATTAAACCAATCAGTGCAATCAAACCCACTAATACCGCGGGCTCAGAGAGCACGTCTTTCATCAGGAAGTTAAAAAAGGGCATAACGTCACTCCTTATAGGGCACCGAGTGCTTGTAGGGCCTCAGACAAGCGGGTTTTCATTGCTTCTTTGTCCACCATGTTGTCGAGTGCGACAATGCGCGGCGACACATTCATCGCTTGTAACTGTTGGGCGATATCGTTGGTGGCGACGAATATATCGGCGTCTGTCCCAGAGACGGAGCCCAGATCGATATGGTCGACACTGGCGTCGACGCCAAGATCGTTGATGATTTTTTTGATACTCATTTCCATCATTAGGCTGGTGCCAAGACCGTGGCCGCATACGACTGTGATTTTCATAATTCAGACCTTCTATTTGGGTTAACAGGTGCATTTTCAGCATGTTCGTTGTTTTAAAGCCGATAGCTAAGGGCGAGCCCTTTGTGTCTTTAAGTGTTGTTGCTACCGATGTAAGGGTTAGTAGTTGGCGATAATGGCTAATACTTCATCCACGTTGGTGGCGCGGCTGATCTGTGTGATGTGTGTGTCATTCATAAAAAGGTTCGCCAGTTGGGAGATAGCCTCGACATGGCTATTACTGTCGGTGGCCGCGAGGGTGACTAGCACCTTAACCGGATCGTTTTCGGCGCTGTCAAAATTGACGCCGTTTTTGATCACCGTGATAGCCAGGGCGAGGCGGTTAACGCCATCCTCAGGGCGTGCGTGGGGCATCGCGATACCCGGGCCCACCACATAGTAGGGACCGATTTCTTGGTGTGAGCGATAAATCGCGTCGACATAGCTTGGCGCAATGGCACCGTTATCCAAAAGTGCTGCGCAGGCTTTGTTGATGGCATCTTGCCAATCGTTGGCATCTTGGTGAATGCGGATAACGTCGGCGGTAATCAGATCTCGTAACATGGCTCTATCCGTTTTAAAGGTTTTATTAGGTTGTTGGAGAATTGTTGATAACTCTATCGCTGAAAACTGAGCAATAAATGGACAATGATCACAAATGGTAGCGCTATCTGATAGCGCTACCATAAGATGTGATAGCGCTATCATTTTTTCTGTCTACCAATGCGTCATGCTACAAAGAGGCCATGCGGGGCACGGATTAATCGCTGATGGCTGTGATAGGATACGGTGTCATAAAATGATGAGTAATCAATAGATACGATGAGTGAACTAAGAAAACGACGCAATACGGGTAAAGTTACGCTTGCGGATGTTGCCAAACAGGCTGGGGTAGGCACCATGACGGTTTCCAGGGTGTTGCGTACCCCGGATGCTGTCTCTGACAAATTGCGCGATAAGGTTCAACGCGCCGTCGAACAACTGGGCTATATTCCTAATAAAGCTGCGGGTGCCTTGGCATCAGCGCAAAGCTATGCCATTGCGTTGATCATTCCTTCTCTATTGGAAAAGGCGTGCGCCTTGTTTTTGCCTCGTTTTCAACAGCGGTTGAATAAAGCGGGCTATCAATTGTTGCTGGGTTACAGTGATTATTCGGTCCAGCAGGAAGAGGATTTATTGGCCGGTTTTTTAGAAAGTCGGCCAGCGGCAGTGGTGCTATTTGGCAATGAGCATACTCAGCGTACCCATCAATTGCTTGAGATGGCCAATGCGCCTGTCCTCGAAATCGCTGAGTCGCCTTCCATGAATAGCTATGCCAGCATGGGCAGCGATCCCCACGACATCGGCAAGCGCTGTACATCCCACCTTGTTAGCCAGGGCTTTCATCATATTGGTTTTATTGGTGCGCGGGGCAACCATGCCACCTTGCAGCGCAAGCTACAGGGCTGGCAGGGCGCGATGATTGAGCACTATTTAACCCCTGACCATTTTCTGACAACGCATGAGGCCCCATCGGCGCAATTAGGGGCCGAAGGGTTGGCGAAATTGTTGCTTCGCGATGCCACGTTGGACGCACTGGTATGTAGCCATGAAGAGATAGCTATCGGCGCGTTGTTTGAGTGTCACCGACGGGTGTTAAAAGTGCCGACTGATATCGCGATTATCAGCCTGGAGGGCACTTCCATGAGTGAGCATGCCTTTCCGAGCTTAACGAGCGCTGAAATTGACTATCAATCCCTCGGCGTACAGGCCGCGTCGGCCATTTTACAAGCCATTGAAGGTCAGCCGCTTACAGGCGCTCAAACTATCCCATTTAAACTCGCACATCGCGCCAGCACTGCCAGAAAAAATTAGTTTTGAGCCGTTTTAGAGGGACAGGCACTTTCGTTTGAGAGGGACAGGCACTTTAGTCTGAACACAGAAAGAGACGAGACGCTGCGCTTCTAGAGACTAGAAACTAGACAGAGCAGATCGCACTCGTATTGGCGTTTTTCGATAGTGCCATTGGCGTAGGTGACACAAGCCCCGGCACCATGTCAACAATCATGCACCATGCCAACGGGCGCCTGTCACGATCGTTGCCCGATTTGACCTCGATGTCGGAGGCGCCGTGCAACGGGCGCGCGGCTACATCGAGTTATAAGATTAACATTACTCCGGCGCTTGTCCGACCTACGCGAAATTTGGGATCGTGAGTTCGGGAAAAGCGGAAAACAATTCCTAGGAACTAGGACCTAGTATCGGCTATCGAGGACCGCGGCTATCGAGGACAGTCACTTTTGGTTGGGCTCGTTCGGGTGCTAAGATAACTATGGCTGAGTTGGTTTCGGCATTCTTAGGAGGTAAATCATGACTAACCATGACACAGAAAAGACCATTCCCGAGCGTGACCAGCGGCGGTTTGCGGTGTCGGCTAACCGAGCCAAAGCGAGTCATCGTATTCGCTACGTCGAGTCGGGCGGTGCCTCGGTGGATAATCAAGAATGCACATTTTGCCAAGCGGTGCCGAGCTTGAGTGAGGCGCCGGATAAGGACGAGAACTGAGACGCTGTGCTTCTAGAAACGAGAGACTAGATAGAGCAGCTCGCGCTCGCATTGAGGCTTTTGCTCTTTCTGTACTCTGTATTCGTGAATGGGAATACGGAGCGCTTCGCTTACAGAATACGGAGAAGAGCGGAAAGCAGTGCCTAGGTCCTAGGATCCTAGGTCCTAGGAACTTTATCTACAGGACTAGGCACGATATGCTTTTTTCCGTATTCCGTATTCCGTATTCCGTCCCCTAGGATCTTTCTAGTCTCTCCCCCCTAATGTGATCTTCCCCTCTCTTTATTAATGGTTCCAATATCAATAGTCGATCCCCCTCACATCTGTGATGTTTACAGATGGTGAAATTTTTCTTTCATCTGCATTATTTGTCCATATCGAAACGTTTCGATAGCGTTTTCCTGAGAAAAACGTTGATCATAAGAAAACGTGCCAGCGCATAGTGAACGCTGATTAAGTCCATCGTGAGTGAGAAGGTGATGAATGAATAAACATGGTTTGCTCCATCCTGAACTTGCACAGTTAGTCACCCAAATCGGGCATACCGATGAATTGACGGTGTGTGATGCGGGGCTGCCGATCCCCAACTCGGTGTCGCGTATTGATTTAGCGCTGACCCAAGGCGTGCCGAGCTTTATGCAGGCAGTCGAGGCGGTGTTAACTCACACCTGCATTGAATCTGTGGTGATTGCAGACGAGCTTGCAGCAGTTAGCCCAGCGCTGCACCAAGCCTTGCTTGCGCGATTAGAGCTAGAGAGTGCGGCGCGTCAGCAGCCGATCACTGTGACCACGATCAGCCACGAGGCGTTTAAAGCACGCACGGTGCAGAGCAAAGCGGTGGTGCGCACCGGAGAGTGCACGCCTTATGCCAATGTGATTTTTCAAGCCGGTGTCACCTTTTAGGTCGGCCTAAGCGAGTAACCACAATGACGCAACCTATCTTACAACTCAGCCAAGTCGTAAAAACCTTTCCCGGGGTGCGCGCCCTCGATGAGGCGAGCTTAAATGTCTATCCCGGCGAGGTAATGGCGCTACTCGGTGAAAATGGCGCGGGCAAGTCCACGTTGATGAAGGTACTCACCGGGATTTATCACGCCGACAGTGGCGACGTGAACTATCAAGGTGAACCGGTCTCGTTTAAAGGCCCGCGTGATTCGCAGCAAGCGGGGATCAGTATTATTCACCAAGAGCTCAATTTGATCCCAGAGCTGACCATTGCAGAGAACATCTTCTTAGGCCGCGAGTTTACTAACCGGTTTGGCAAGATTGATTGGACCAAGATGGCTGAAGAAGCCGATAAGCTGCTGGCGCGTTTAAATGTGAAAGCACGTGGCACCACGCCACTTGGCAGCTTGAGTTTAGGTGAGCAGCAGATGGTGGAAATAGCCAAAGCGCTGTCGTTTGAGTCGCAGGTGATCATTATGGATGAGCCGACCGATGCTTTGACCGACACCGAAACCGCCTCGCTGTTTGCGGTGATCAACGAGCTGCGAGCGCAAGGCTGCGGCATTGTTTATATCTCTCACCGACTCAAAGAAATTTTTGAGATTTGCGATCGGATCACCGTGTTACGTGACGGCAAGTTTATTGGTGAGTGTCCCGTTAGTGATACCGATGAAGACGGCCTGATTGAAATGATGGTGGGCCGCAAACTCGCCGAACAATACCCACGAAGTGATGTCACCCCTGATGGAATAAGCCTTGAGGTGGAAAATGTCAGCGGCCACGGGGTGGAAGAGGTGAGTTTTCAGCTACACCGCAGTGAAATTCTGGGTGTATCGGGCTTGATGGGCGCCGGGCGCACGGAGTTAATGAAAATTATCTATGGCGCCATGCCGCGTGAAGCTGGCGTGATTCGGCTTGATGGCAAGGTGATTAACCCAGTAAGTCCGCAAGATGCGCTGGCCAACGGCATTGCTTACATCTCTGAAGACCGCAAAGGCGAGGGCTTGGTGCTGGGTTTATCGGTGAAAGACAACATGTCGCTCAGTGCACTCGATAAGCTCACCCATTGGGGCAAAATACAGCCGCGTGATGAAGTGATGGCGGTGGATGATTTTATTCGTCTTTTTAACATCAAAACCCCCACCCGCGAGCAAATCATTGGCAACTTATCGGGCGGGAATCAGCAGAAAGTGGCGATCGCCAAAGGGCTGATGACCAAACCGAAAGTGCTGATCTTGGATGAGCCGACTCGGGGGGTCGATGTCGGTGCCAAAAAAGAGATTTATCAGCTAATTAACCAATTTAAAGCCGAGGGCATGAGCATCATCTTGGTGTCATCAGAAATGCCCGAAGTGCTTGGCATGAGCGACCGCATTTTAGTGATGCACGAAGGCCGCGTATGCGGTGAGTTTGATGCCAAAGACGCTAACCAAGAAACTCTGCTTGCCTGTGCGGTAGGCAAAGATGCCAATGAGGATGCAGCATGAGTGAGAATGCAATGAATAAGTCCCAGCCGTCAGAAGATGGACGTAAACCCCTGTTCAGTAAAGCGTGGTTGATTGAGCAAAAATCGCTCATTGCCTTGTTGGTGCTGATCGTGGTGATGTCATTTTTAAACAGCAACTTTTTCATGGTCGACAACCTGCTTAACATCCTGCGTCAAACCTCGGTAAACGCCATTATTGCCGTGGGGATGACATTGGTGATTTTAACCGCGGGTATCGACTTGAGTGTTGGCTCGGTGTTGGCGCTGTGTGGCGCGTTTGCCGCGAGTTTGATTGCGGTTGAAGTGCCTGTGTTAGTCGCGGTGCCCACCGCTTTGTTTGCAGGTGCGGCGATTGGTGCCATGACAGGCGTCGTGGTGGCCAAAGGCAAGGTACAGGCGTTTATTGCCACCTTGGTAGCAATGACCCTCTATCGCGGTGTCACCATGGTGTATACCGATGGCCGACCTATTTCTGCAGGCTTTACTGAAACGGCGGATGCGTTTGCATGGTTTGGTACCGGCTACCTGTTGGGCATTCCCGTCCCCGTGTGGCTGATGGCAATCGTGTTTATCGGCGCTTGGTATCTGCTTAATCATACCCGTTTTGGCCGTTATATTTACGCACTCGGTGGCAATGAATCTGCGGCGCGGTTATCGGGCATTAATGTCGATCGAATCAAGGTGGGCGTGTATAGCCTGTGTGGCATGCTCGCGGCGCTGGCAGGGATCATCGTCACCTCGCGCCTGTCCTCTGGACAACCGACCGCCGGTACTGGCTATGAGCTTGATGCGATTGCCGCAGTGGTGCTGGGCGGCACCAGCTTGATGGGCGGTAAAGGTAAGATCATGGGTACATTGATTGGTGCGCTGATCATCGGCTTTTTGAACAATGCCCTCAACCTGCTGGACGTGTCGTCTTACTACCAAATGATTGCCAAAGCGGTGGTGATTTTGCTCGCCGTGCTGGTGGATAACAAAAACAAATAGCTGCTTTAGACAAAGCTTTTCGAAATAGAGCTTATTGGGACAGGCACTTTAAGTTGGCATTCGTGAATGGGAATACGGAGCGCTTCGCTTACGGAGTACGGGGAAAAGCAGGAAGCAGTGCCTAGGTCCTAGGATCCTAGGCCCTAGGAACTTTAAGTTAGCGGGACAGACACTTTTATTTCTGTTTTATTAGCAAGCAAAAACAATACCCTACAAACACAAAAGGACTGAACGCATGAAAAAACTGACTACCTTGATTACCACTGCGCTACTGTCGTCAACGCTGAGCATCAGTGCGCAAGCGGAAGATAGAATGGCAATCGTGGTCTCAACCTTAAACAATCCATTTTTTGTCACCATGAAAGAGGGCGCAGAGCAGAAAGCACAAGATCTTGGTTATGAGCTCTTGGTGCTTGATTCGCAAAACGACGCCAGTAAAGAGCTGTCGAATGTGGAGGATTTAACCATCCGTGGCGTTAAAGCCATTTTGATTAATCCGACTGACTCAGATGCGGTCTCAAACGCCATCCGTATTGCGAATCGCGCGGAGATCCCGGTGATCACCCTAGACCGTGGCGCGAGCCGTGGGGACGTGGTGAGTCATATTGCTTCTGATAACGCTCAAGGCAGTAAAATGGCGGCGGAATACATCATCGGTAAAGTCGGTGAGCGAGCCAAAGTGATCCAACTTGAGGGTATTGCCGGCACGTCAGCAGCACGCGAGCGTGGTGAAGGCTTTATGGATGCCATTGAAGGCACCGACGTTCAGCTACTCGCCAGTCAGCCAGCGGATTTTGACCGTACCAAAGGCCTGAATGTGATGGAAAACCTGCTTGCCGCACATCCAGATGTTGAAGCGGTATTCGCCCAGAACGATGAAATGGCATTTGGCGCGTTGCGCGCGGTGCAGGCATCAGGCAAAGATGTCACCATTGTTGGTTTTGATGGCACCAAAGATGGCATTGCGGCCGTCGAGCGTGGTCATCTGGCAGCGACCATCGCTCAGCAACCGGGTATGATTGGTGAGCTGGGTGTCGAAACTGCGGATAAAGTGCTGAAAGGCGAGTCGGTAGACAGCTATATTCCCGTGCCGCTTAAGGTGATCAGCCAAGAAACGATCGCTGAATAAGCCGTCAGGGAAACGTATAGTGAGCACCATCGGGTTCGCACTGGGTGGTGCTTTTTTGATTTAAAAACGGTAAGGAATAGTAATGAGCCGATTGGTTGTTCTTGGCAGCGTCAATGCTGATCATGTTTTACGCGTCTCTAGTTTTCCTCGTCCCGGAGAGACATTACACGGCCACGATTATGCCGTAATTGCGGGCGGCAAAGGGGCGAATCAAGCGGTGGCAGCGGTGCGTTGCGGTGCTGATGTTGCCTTTATTGCCAGTGTGGGTGACGACGCCTTTGGTCAGCAGATTCGTCAGTCTTATGCGCAAGAGGGGATGGATGTCAGTGCGATAAAGGTACAGCCTGATACGCCGACTGGGATTGCGATGATCCAAGTGACTGAACAGGGTGAGAACAGTATTGCACTCTCGGCAGAAGCCAATGCCAATCTGACAGCGGAGACCATCAGCGATAATCTCACTAAAATCGCCGACGCTGACTATTTACTGATGCAGTTAGAAACGCCGATGTGTGGTATCGAAAAGGCGGCGTTTCATGCCAAAGCGGCAAAGACACAGGTGGTGCTTAATCCCGCCCCTGCCGCACCGTTGAGCGACGCGCTTCTTGCCGAGGTCGATATTATCACCCCGAATGAAACGGAAGCCCAAAGCCTGACGGGTATCGCGGTAACAGACACCGCCAGCGCCCAAGCGGCCTCGGACGTGCTTCATGAAAAAGGGGTAGGGACTGTATTGATTACCCTCGGCAAACAAGGCGTCTGGCTGAGTGAAAAGGACGAACAAGCGGGCCAGCTCATTCCTGGATTCCGTGTCGATGCCGTCGATACCACTGCCGCGGGTGATACCTTTAATGGGGCATTGGTGACAGGACTGATAGAGGGACAGACACTTTATCAGGCGATTCGCTTTGCGCATGCCGCGGCGGCATTATCCGTGACCCAGCGTGGCGCACAAACCTCGATTCCTTCTCGTTCAGAGGTTGAGGCGTTTTTGGCCCATCAAGATGCTTAATCGTTATTTCACCTTAGTCAGCGGAGCGCGATAAATGGCGACCATGAAAGATATTGCCAAACGGGCGGGCGTGTCGACATCGACGGTCAGTCATGTCATTAACAACACCCGTTATGTGAGTGAGGCGATTGCTGAGAAGGTAAACCAAGCCGCGAAAGAGCTTAACTATTACGCCCCGTCGGCACTGGCTCGCAGCCTAAAAGTGAATCGTACTAAAACGTTTGGGATGCTGGTGACTACCTCCACCAACCCGTTTTTTGGTGAAGTAGTAAAAGGCGTCGAGCGCAGCTGTTATCACAATGGCTACAGTTTGATTTTATGCAACACGGAAGGCGATGCTGAGCGTATGCGTGCTTCAATTGATACGCTGTTGCAAAAGCGGGTCGATGGTTTGATTTTGATGTGCTCGACCTTGGAAGGTGAGCGGATTGAAGGCTTTGATCGTTATCCGGATATTCCCGTGGTGGTGATGGATTGGGGGCCGATTGATTTTGCTTGCGATAAAATTCAAGACAATTCCTATCAAGGCGGCTATTTAGCGACCCAGCACTTGATTGACTGTGGCCACCGCCAGATTGGTTGCATCAGTGGTCCTTTGCTTAAACAACAAGCACAGCGCCGTTTTCAAGGCTTTAAAGATGCGCTGCGCGATGCTGGACTTACTGAGAACGCAGACTGGATGGTAGAAGCGGACTTTGAGTGTGAGGGAGGCTATCAAGGCATGCAAGCGATCGCCGCGAGCGGCTCCCTGCCGAGCGCGATTTTTGCCGGCAATGACATGATGGCGATGGGCGCGATCAATGCTGCTAATGCACTCGGCATTCGGGTACCCGAGGATCTTTCTATCATGGGGTACGATGATATCCACCTCGCAAAATTTGTCTCGCCCTCCCTGACCACTATTCACCAGCCCAAGTACCGTCTCGGTCAAGCGGCCGTTGAAACGCTACTCCACAAACTGGATGACCCTCAAAGTGACAGCCAAACCGTTCAGCTCGAGCCAACTTTAGTAGTGCGCGAGAGTGTGAAGCGGGTATAGCTATCAAGCTATCAGCTATCGGGGACAGGCACTTTAAGCTAACTAGATATTAGCAAACGGGACAGACACTTTTGAACACTCGGGGGACAGTCACTTATAAACACTCGGGGGACAGTCACTTATATGATTGCCCTAGCGACGTAAGTGTGAAGTCGTTATGATGCCTGTCCTCAGTGGCCAACCGGTAAATCGCCTCGTTATGTTTTCAATTGTCGACCAAAACCAATACTTTGTGGTGATCAATAAGCACCACGGCGTTAGCGTGCAAAAAGAAGCCGATCATGCGGTACTTCTACCGGCCGTGGCGGCGCATATTGGGGTTGAGAAAGTCTACCTTGTGCATCGGTTGGACAAGATGACATCGGGCTTGCTGCTGCTGGCAACTTCTTCTCATGCGGCGTCTGTCCTCTCTGGGCTGTTTGCTTCTCGCGAGATAGAAAAGTTCTATTTGGCATTAAGTGCGAAAAAGCCGCGTAAGAAGCAGGGATTGATCGTTGGTGATATGACTAAGGGGCGGCGAGGTAGCTGGAAATTACTGACCAGCAAAGATAACCCTGCGAGAACGCGTTTTACCTCTATTGCTGGTGGTGAGGGGCGGCGACTTTTTCTCTGTCGGCCCTACACAGGCAAAACCCATCAAATTCGCGTGGCGATGAAAAGCATTGGCTCTCCGCTTATCGGTGATGATTACTATGGCGGCGAGCCTGCAGATCGTGGCTACTTACACGCTTATGGGCTGCAATTTACATGTCGTTTTACCGACGATCAGCCTGAAACACGCTATAGCTATGTACTGCCCCCGAGCGCAGGCGAGTTGTGGCCAGCCTTACCGGCGGAGTGGGAACAGCCTTGGCAATTAATTAGCTAGCACATCCGGGGGCATCGATAGCGTTTTTGAGGATTTGTCGACCACGGGTGTCGCGAACCAAAATGGTATAGCTGATACCACTATCTAACATACTGCGGATATCGTTATCCTCGCAATAACGACGCTCTAAGCCGGAAAAGAGCTGCCCCGGTGCTTTTTTGGCATTCTTCTCCAGAAGCGTCAGCTCGATAATGGCATCTTGCGCACGAGCGCGAACCAGTGAGTAGCCTTCAATATCCATCGGCAGTAACTGTGCAATCATGTCGGCACGTTGGATTGCGGCTTCTGCGGCTTGGTCATGCTGGGTGCTACTACAGGCACTCAGTATTAGCCCAATGGCAGCCATCATTAATACTTTTACTAATCGCATTAGGCAGGGTCCTGAGGAAGCACTTTTTTGAAAGGTTTAACGGTTACGTCTGCATAGACGCCAGCGGCTACATAAGGGTCTTTGTCGGCCCAGACTTGGGCGGCTGATAATGACTCAAACCAAGCAAGAACGGTTGATCCCGTAAACCCAGCTTCGCCCGGCTCGTCGCTATCAACGGCAGGGTTTGGTCCTGCAATCATCAAACGGTTTTCTTTTTCCAGTTGGTGTAAGCGCTCAAGGTGTGCGTCGCGCGCTTGCTTGCGTAGCGGTAGGCTGTTCTCGATGTCTTGCGAATAAATGAGATACCACATCGTCATTGTCCTTGATAGATGTTTATAGCCACTAGGATACAGAGTCCAGATTTCTGAGTACAGTGTATTAGTGAGTATTGGGGGGGGGCAGGCACTTAAGCATCTAAAGTGTCTGTCCCCCCAACAAGCTAGAATCAAACCTGAATATCCCTTTACCTTCCTGTTACTGGAAGGCTTATTCTTCTGGAAAAACGTTCAGGAGATAATATGGGATGCTGTAATCAATCCCCGGAAGGTGGAGCAAAAGGGCTAAAGCCGCTCTTAAAAGCGGTGGGTGTGTTGTTTGTACTGATAATGGCGCTGGCCTATTGGATTGGATGAGGCCTTAGCGAGTTTATTTGGTGTTTACGTTATGGGGATGCACTCAACGACAAGCCCAACTCACTTTAGATCATGACGCCAGTCATGCGTTTTAGACCGAGTGTCGGCAATACCGCCTGAATACTCGATAGTGAACCTACGATATTCCCGCCCTCTAAGTGAGAGCATGTACTTAACCAGGTTTCACGTGAGATGTTCAGCTGTGTGAGTAGCTGTGGTCTCGGGAGTGAATTGGCGTTCTGGCCCTGAGCGCACGTCCATTCTACCAGAGCCAAATAGTCCATAAGGCGAAAAGGGATACCGTCGGGCATCGACTTTCTCGGGTTCCCGGCGAAGGGGAACAAGCCGGCTGGGGTCGCTTTATTTTGCTCGAGTGATTCAACGCGCTTTTTAATCGATGTGTAATTGGCATGTTTAGGCTGTTTGGTGATACCTGCTCGCACTGGGTTCAAATCGACATAGGCCATCGCCGCAGCGAGTGCTTTTTCATCTAATATGGCTTGGCTTTTAAAACGTCCCTCCCAAAAAAGCCCTGAACATTGATCCTCTCGGTTCGCTTGTGTCGAAATATATTGATTAAGCAGCTTCATAAACCAGCTGACAGACATCAAACGTTCGCGCCAGTTCTCAATGATGTGAAAACACGCTTTTCGCTCTGAGTGAGAGAGCGATTCACCCTGATAAAAACGTTGTATAAGCGTAGGCGCTTGATGAAAGGCTAGCCAGCGTTCAACAACCTCGATATTGGTTAAAGACCGAGCCGCTTTGGCGTTGATATGCAAAACAACGTGATAGTGGTTGCTCATAATGGCATAAGCACAGACATCGATACAAAACGCTTTGGCTAGTGCAAGTAAACGCGTTTCTATCCATGTGCGACGATGCTCATAGCTTTTTTGTGACTGCGCATCATAGCCGCACAAAAACGAGCGGCGCACACAACGTGAGACGCAATGGTAATAGGGGGTGGCGGCTAAATTTATTTGCGATGCGCGAGCTTTGGTCATCGTCGGTCCCTCTTAGCATCTAGGTATGAGTAAAATATACTGTATAAATAAACAGCCTTCATGCTTTCTAGCTAGAGTTTTCGTGACAGTGCAAGAAGTGGTGTAATTATGAGAGTTATTATTTTCTTAACATGTCTGTCCCAAGAAGTACTTCTCGAGAATAGTGAGTAGTGATGGCGTAGGAAGTCATAACAGGGACAGTCACTACAGAGTGTCTGTCCTGATAGGGGAAAAGGTTCGAACGTTGGAGAAAAACGACGAGGACAGTCATCAAGGGTTGACTGTCCTCGCGAGAATCAACAGTGCCTGTCCCAATAAGAAGAAGCTAAGCAGGGGGGCCGCTGTGAAAGCGGAATTGGTTGTCGGGTGCTTGGATCAACTCGGCTTCGCGCTCGCCGATGGTTTGAATCCGGTCGCGAATGTCTCCGCCGGCGATGGTTTCTGCAAGCGTGAGGTAATCTTGATAATGGCGTGCTTCGGAGCGCAGTAGCGAGATATAGAACTTTTGCAGTTCATCATCAAGGTGTGGGGCGACTTTAGCAAAGCGCTCGCAGGAGCGTGCTTCAATGTAGGCGCCAATAATCAATTTATCGACCAAGGTTGCCGGCTCGTGAGTGCGTGCCGCGCTCATTAATCCTTTGGCGTAGCGGCCTGCTTCTAACGGTTGATAAGGAATGCCGCGTGCGTCCATGATTTCAATCACTTGCTCAAAGTGATGAAACTCTTCTTTGATTAAGCGGACCATTTTATCAATCAAGGCTTGGCCGTGGGCAAAACCCCCTTTAGGGGTTAAAGGCGCGCTGAGACCGTTTTTTCGCGCGTGGAAGATCCCATCGCGAACGCCGCGATAAACAAAGTCTTCATAGGGTTTGGCCCATGCCAGTAGTTGCTCGCCACTCGCCGCGTCAACCGCATATTTACGGATCAACCACATCGCGGTTTGGCTGGCTTTTAATTCGCAGTTCGCGTGATCGCGTAAAAGAATCGATTGGTTGTCAGGCTGGATGGCCGCGTCAATCCAACTGTCGGGGGTTTGACAGTGCAGAAAACCATGAATAGGGGTGAGTAGGGTATTAATTTCTTGGCGTAGCATGCCGGAAACACTCTCAGACTGACAACAATGGCTGAGCATTATAAACAGATGGGATGCGAGCGCAAAGAGCTGGCAGCGCAGGGCGCGCTGCCAGGTGGGCGAATTCGGCCTACTTGTTCGATGCCCAAGGGGAACGGTATTGAATACCGAACTTGTCTAAGCGCGGTAATTGCGCTTTGAGTCTGGCTAGATAATCGAGCCAGTCACGGCGCTCGCTGTGGCTCCAAGCCGCTTCCGCAATGGCGGTAAGCCTTGGAAATACCATGTAATCGAGCCTGTCCTGATTGGTGATCAGCTCACTCCAAAGTGCACATTGCACGCCTAGCATATGCTCACGGGCGGGATCGTCACTGGCAAGACTTGCCAGTGGCTCATATTGATAGGCTTTTTCTAGTGGCGTGACGCCCGCCCAGTCGAGGCCAGGCTCGGTGGCAGCATAATCTTGCACCATATCGAGATAGGTCGCCTGACCGGGGGTTAAAATCACATCAAACCCATGCTGCGCACAATGCAGTGCGGCGTCTTCGCTTTGCCATGAATAGATCACGGTATTCTTGCTCACTTTATCGCCGTGCTGCACTTCTTCCCAGCCAACCATATGTTTGCCCAAGGCGCGAAGCTTTTGCTCCGCATAGGTCAGTATCTGTCCCTGTAGCGAAGCGGTCGTTTCTCCGTTCATGCGTCTGTCCCGATAAATTGGGCTATCCGTCCATACCCCGTCAGGGACTTCATCGGCACCAATATGAACCCATGAGGCGGGGAAAAGATCGGCGACTTCACTTAATACCGTATCTAAAAATCGATACGTGCCATCGAGGGCTGGCGATAATACGTTATCGGTGTAGTGTTGTACGCTGCGGTAAGTAGAGCGGTCGTCGGCATCGTGTAGCCAATCAGGCAGTGCTTTGATGGCTGCGCGACAGTGACCGGGAATATCAATTTCTGGAATGACGGTAATACCGCGGGCTGCGGCGTATTCAATCACGTCACGTACGTCTTCTTGGCGATAATAACCTTCGTGACGTTCTGCAATATGACTGAATTGCGGGGCAAGGCGGGTATTGGGGCCGCGTTGACTCCCATAGCGCGTCAATTCAGGCAGGGCTTTAATCTCCAGTCGCCAGCCTTCATCGTCGGTTAAGTGCCAGTGAAAGGTATTGAACTTAAAATAGGCTAACTGGTTAATCAGTCGCTTTACCGTGTCCACCGAATGAAAATGGCGCGCGCAATCGAGCATCATCCCTCGGTAAGCAAAGCGTGGTGCATCGCTGATTTTTATTGCCGGTATTCGAAGTTGTGTTTCATGCTCTTGGCAAAGTTGTAACAGCGATGCGCAGCCGTGAATAAACCCGCGTTCAGCACAGGCTTGGATCACCACGCCTTGGTCGGTGACGGTGAGCTGGTAGGCCTCATCACGGTGTGCGATATCTCGAAGTGCGGAGTCGGGTAATGGCCGTAAGATAATAGCATGATCGCCAGTGACCGCATCTTGGTGGCGCGGGTCGAGTGCAATATCAGCTTGCGGATACATGCGAACCCATTCGTTACTTAACCACTGAGCGGCGGGAAGGGCCTGTGGATCCACCGCGATTAACGGTGTTGTAGGTGAAAGCGTAAAGTACCCTGGCTGGTGGCGCACTGATTTGGGCACCGGAATAATGGCGTGCTCGGCGGGATGAACATCTGGAATCGTTGATCGTGTGGTATGAGTGTGTGCCAAGTTAATGGGAGTGAGCATCACTGAATATTGCTCGCCATTGGCATAGAGCAGTGCATCTTTAAAGCCCGCACAAAGGAACCGCAATGGCGGCGTGTGGGCATCAAACTCGATGTATAAGCTCTGATTGGCATCGAGAGTTTGATGCGCCGGTGTAATGACGCAATAGCTGCCAATTTGCTCAATACTGCCTTGTGACAGGGTATTGGGGTTGATGAAGCGATCAAACAGTACCGCAATGGACAGCGCTTCCAACGAACGGTCGGTGAGGTTATGCAAGGTTAACCCCATTCGGCTGCGCGGCGGGGTGTCATTGGGATACTCGTTGATCACACTAAGATCGAGGCGGTAAGTCATCACGCGTTCTCCTTGTTCGAGTGGCCGTTGCCAATCAGTGTTTGCGCACTGATGGCGAGCATAAACCAGCTTGCATGTGGCAACCACTGCTCGCCCCATCGCCAGTTTTGCGCCATATCATCGCAATATGGCACGGGGTTGAATGCAATCTGTGTTTCATCCTCCATCCCTGCGGTAATGCCATTGCAGATCCCCCCTTTGGCATTAAAAAAGCCCAAGTGTGGTAGGTAATCTGGGTTGTTGTGGCCATGTCCATCGAGCATACAGATATCAAATGGGTTTAAACCGAGGATCCAATTAAGCGCCCGTTGGCTAAAGGTGTGGAGGGCAGTATTCAGCGTATCGTCATGAATATGGCGCGTGGCATGACATGCAAAGGTCGCCAGTGATCCCAAGCGTGCATTCTCGCCTTGCCACCAATAGCCGGTTTCATTGTGGTGAGGAATAAAATGACGCACCTGTTTGACGCCATCGACGGGTTTGACGTACTGACGCGGATACGCGAATGGATTATCGGCGGTTTGTGTTAGGTTGAGCTCAAACTGGCAGGCGCGTTCCAGGGCTGTTTGTGCGATAGCTTGATGGCTGGGGTCGGTTTCCACATCGAGATAGCGAATTAATGCCAACCCGGGTAGGCCCGCATCAGCGGCATGGTAAAAGGGGCGGCTCCCATCAGCATTTGCTGACCAATAATACTGGCAAGTTTCATCACTGTGTTGCCGTGCGACCAGCTTTTGCATCCAGCCTCGAGCCTCGCTCAAGAAGGGACAGTCACCGTTCGCACTAATGTGTCTGTCCCCAGAACCTAAAGGTGCCTGTCCCATTAAATAAGCGTGACTGTCCCCAATAGATTGCTCCTCGGTAGATTGCCGAGTGGCGTGATGTAACTCGCATGCGGCGAGAAGGGCGCAGGTTTCGTCAATAATGTTTGGCTCACCGTTATCAAGGTAATGGTGGTTATGTTCAACCAAATGCCAGTAGCCGCGAATGGCGGCGTCTAAATAGCGTGTTTGTTGGTCTGGCTCGGCGCAAAGCGGGGCTCGGCTTGCAGCGGAAAGGGCAGCAATCGCCATGCCGCCGCCTTGCCGAAAACCGGCTTGGTAAGCCTCACTCATCACGCCATCTTGCGTCGCGTAAGCGCAAAGGGTGCGGCGCTCCGGGTCTTTCGACCATTGATCAAACACCGTCATATAAAAAAAGCCACTGGGGTGTTGCATACGGAGAAGAAAATCGGCGCCGTGTTTCGCTTCATCGGCTAATCGCGTACGCATAAACGCGGGCAGCGTTTCCGAGCTAAACTGGCTGGCAAGATCGGCCAGCCCCCAAGCCAAAAGAGGGATTTGTTGCGGATTGAAGTAATTGGCATAGGAAAGGTGGCTCAGGTATTTGCTCACATCGCCAGAGGCATCGTACCAACCGCCGGACACATCCATGCGTTCATCAGAGCCAAATACCTTAGCGCGCTGATCCGCGTGTTCGTAAATACCGCTACACCGCTGCGATTTAAAGTAATGGAGCAGGTCGGAAAACGTGGTGTGAAACAGACAATTATCCCTTATCTCAAACGGATGGGAATATACCGGTGTGTCTGTTAACAGCACGAGTTGATAGCGTCCGCGATGCGCAAAGGCAGAAAAATCGAGGGTATAAGCTGTGCCCATCTGCCAGTTGTTTAACTGTGTTCCTTGGTGTAATTCAAACTGCGCGACCACGTTATCGAGTGATACTGTGTCTGTCCCACTAACAAAAGTGTCTGTCCCGTGAATAAGAGTGCCTGTCCCCGTAAAATTTTGCGCGCCTTCTGCGGCATCATTAAAGTGCCTGTCTCCAGAGGAGGAGGCAGCTTTATCTGCCGAATTAAGAGTGCCTGTCCCCTTAAGAGGGGGCAGAGAAATCAGTGCCACGGGCGTGCCGGTGAGGCGGTCGCTGTCACTGATGATCACCGCGTATTTGTCTCCGCGTAACGAGTAGCCAATGTGATTGGTCAGCACTTGCATGATGGTATCCTTATTGGTCGCTATTGCTCGTACAAATAGCAGCGCACATAGTGGTTGTCGGCGAGTTTGGTCACGCCGGGTAACTGCTCAGCGCATTTGGCTGTCGCATGTGGGCAGCGGCCAGCAAAAGGGCAGCCGACCGAATCCGGTGTCCATAGGGGGATCTCACCCTTGTTGCCCTTTAGTTTTTCATGAATAGACTTGCTCGGGTCGGGTACGGCCGAGACCAACAGCTGGGTATAAGGGTGTTGGGGATGGTGAATAATCTCTTCGGTGTCTCCCCATTCGACCATATGGCCGACGTACATCACCGCCAAGTCTTCGGCAATGTAGCGCGCGGTGGCGATATCATGGGTGATGTAGAGCAGCGACATTTGCTTCTCCACTTTCATCTCTTCCATGAGGTTAAGTACACCGGCACGAATCGACACATCCAGCATCGAGGTCGGCTCGTCGGCGAGTACCACTTCCGCACCCACGGCGATGTTTCGCGCTAGGTTTATCCTCTGGCGTTGACCGCCCGACAACTGGTGGGGGAATTTCTCCGCCGTTTCTTTGGCCGGAGTCAAGCCCACTTGCTCGAGCAGCTCGAACACCCGCTCTTTCAACTGAGCTTTATCGCGCTTGGCGACTTTTTTGTGGATCAATAACGGGCGCGCAATATGGTGAAACACATTATGGGTGGGGTTGAGCGAGCCAAAAGGGTCTTGCCATACCATTTGTAGGCCTTCGCGATAGCGCATCAGCTCATCACGTTTTTTAATGGTGGTAATATCGCGGCCTCGATATTCAATGCAGCCGTCGGTCGGGGCGTACATTTTTGCGATCATTTTCGCGGTGGTTGACTTTCCCGAGCCCGACTCACCCACCACGGCAAGTCCACGGCCTTTGTACATTTTGAACGAGACATCATTGATCGCTCGCATCATGGGTTGTTTAAGGGCATGACTGTTAATGGGAAAATCTTTCACCACGTTTTTCCCTTCAACCAGCAGTTCTCCAAAACCTGTACTCATCTCTGACTTCCTCACATTGGCGCGTTATTAGAGTTTTTGTTGGGCGATGGGCTCGCCGTATAGATGGCAGTTGGAATACCGTCCTGGTTCGATTTGGCGCAGCGCCGTTTGGGTGGTTCGACACCGCTCATGCACCTGAGCACAGCGCGCTTGAAAGCGGCAGCCGGTCGGGATTTCGAGCAAATTGAGTGGATTGCCCGGGATCCCCGTGAGCTGGCGCTTAGGCCCGGTGAGTGAGGGGAATGAGCTGCCCAGCCCTTCGGTGTAGGGGTGGTAGGGGTTGTTGAGCACCTGTTTGGACGGTGCGACTTCAATCAGCTCACCGGAGTACATGATCCCAATCCGGTCGGAGAACTCCACCATGAGCGATAAGTCATGGGTGATAAACAGAATCGAAAAGCCAAACTCTTCTTTTAACGCGTAGATTTTTTGCAAGATCTCGCGCTGCACTACCACATCTAATGCCGTGGTGGGTTCATCCATGATGATCATTTTCGGATTGAGGGCCAGTGCAATCGCAATCACTAGACGTTGACGCATTCCGCCCGAAAATTGGTGCGGATAATCGGTCAGGCGGCTAGGGTGAATATCGACAATTTCCAGCAAGCCCTGAGCCCGTTTGACCGCTTGTTTGCGGGTCAGGTTGGTGTGGCGCATTAGCACATCGCAAAACTGTTCTTCGAGCGTCAGCACTGGATTAAGGGCATTCATGGCGCTTTGAAACACCATCGACATCTCCCGCCAGCGAAAGTCGCGCATCCGAGCGTCGCTGTAATCGAGGATATTCTCGCCGTTAAAGATGACTTCTCCGCCGGTGATAAAGGCGGGTGGCTTATGTAGACGCATCAGCGAAAAGGCAACGGTGGATTTACCGCAACCCGATTCGCCGGCCAGACCAAAAACTTCACCGGGGGCAATGTCAAAACTAACGTGATCACAGGCTCGGACATCACCGGCATCGGTAATGTAGTCCACGCACAGGTCACGGATTGAGATAAGTGGGGTGCGACTCATGATTTATCTCCACTGATCAGCATGTGTTCGGCAACGGGATTCTCGTCGCGGGCTTTCTTTTCTTGTTGGCTGAGTTTTTTCCAGCGCTTCATCCCTTTTTGCGCTCGTAATTGCGGGTTGGCAATTTCATCCACCGCGAAGTTGAGTAACGCAAGCCCCGTAACCAGTAAAGTCAGCGCAATACAAGGTGCGAGCAGCTCCCACCACGCGCCAATTAACATGGATGAAGAGGTTTGCACGTTGTAGAGCATGATCCCCCAGCTGATGGTGTTGGGATCGCCAAGGCCTAGAAAGGAGATAATCGACTCCATGGCAATGGCATACATCACCGAACCAATAAAGCTAGCGCCAACAATGGGCACGAGATTAGGTAAGATCTCGACAAAGGTGATACGAAAGCGCGACTCACCCAGCACTTCGGCAGCTTTCACGAACTCTTTTTCGCGCAGGGCAAGGGTTTGTGAGCGAACCACCCGTGCGCCCCACGCCCACGAGGTGCAGCCAATAATGATGGCGATCGTCAGCGGTCCGGCTTCGCCGATAAATGCGGCGAGCACGAACAAGAGTGGGTATTGCGGGATCACCAACATAATGTTCATCGCGGCGGTGAGTACATCGTCAACCCAACCGCCTAAATAGCCGGCGGTAATACCAATTAAGGTGGCGAGCACACACACGGTGATGCCTGCCCCAAAACCCACCGCTAACGAAACACGGGCGCCATGTACTAACTGCGACCAGACATCACGACCCATACGGGTGGTACCAAGGACATGGTCGGCCTTTTTCGACATCAGTAGGGTGCGACGATCATCCGCTAAGTGTGTGGCGACCCAGCCGTCTGGATTTGCTTGCGCCGCTTTGACGATAAAGCTTGGGTATTCATGCGGGTTACCGGTGCGTTTATCAGGTGCATGCTGGGTTAATAAAGGCGCGAAGACCGCCATTAATATAAATAGGCCAACAATGATGGAGCCTGCGCGGGCAATTTTATTGCGTACTATAAGGGTGAGGAGATCTTTCATATTATTTGCCTCCTTTGCGCAGGCGTGGGTCAAGGACCACGTACAGCATGTCAGCAATTAAGTTAAACGAGAGCATAAACAAGGTCATAATCAGTAGCTGGCCTTGTAGGACTTGGTAGTCACGCGCGTTGATCGCATTCAAAAGCACTGAGCCAAGACCGGGGTAGTTAAAAATGATCTCCACAATCAGTTGGCCCCCGATGGCAATACCCAGCGACATCGATAGCGCAGTAACACTGGGCAAGAGTGCGTTCCGGGCGGCGTAGTTAAATACCACGCGGTTTTCACTTAACCCTTTGCCGCGGGCCATGGTGATGTAGTCTTCCGCAAGCAGGTTAATCATGTTGTTACGCATGTTGACCAAAAAGCCGCCGACTTGAATGATGGAGGCACAAAAAAGCGGGAGTACGGCGTGATAGGCCACATCTTTAATAAAGGCCCAGCTGGTCCAGTCAGGGGTGACGCCCGGCGTGTAGGCATATCCGGTTGGAAACCATTTCAGGCCAATGGCGAAAATAAACAGCGCTAACATCGCGATAACCACTTGAGGTACCGCTTGGATGATTAGCATTCCTGGGGTGATCACAGCATCGTATTTTCCGCCGCGCTTCCAAGCGGCAAAAATCCCCAAAATCGAGCCCAGCGAGAAGGACAGCAGCACTGCACTGCCGGCAAGAAACAGCGACCAGCCAAAGGCTTTGCCGAGGAGCTCGTTTACTGACAACGGATAAAACTGGATGGAGGTGCCTAAATCCCAGCTCAACACGTTTTTCATGTAGGTGAAATACTGCATATAGAGGGGGCCATCAACAAAGCCCAGCAGTTGTTTCATTGCCTCAATCCGCTCTGGAGTGACTTGCACCGAGGCGTTGGCAAACATCATGGTGACAGGATCACCGGGCATGGCACGAGGAATAATAAAATTGAGTGTTGCTGCCACTAAAAGGGCAATCATGTAAAAAGTTAGCCGTCGGAAAAAATAACCCATAACCCACACCTTACACAGCGAAGTGGTGATGTTCGTGGCGTGAACACCGTGGAAAAGCGGGCGCGCAAGGCGCCCGATATTGGTTACTGAACGGGCTTAAGGTCCAGCACATGAAGAAGACGCTCAGGAATGCCGGCCCAGATAGAGGGGCGACCTTTCGGATTGTCTTCGTTCCACCAACCGGTGAAGCGGGTGGTGTTGTATTGATACATTTGTGCACCAGAAAGCACCGGAATAGTGACCTGATCCTTGGCGATAATCGCTTGGATTTGGTGGGCAATTTCCAGCTGCTCAGCCTTGTCCGCGGTTTTGTAGAAGCTGTCTAACAGCTTGTCGAGCTCGGCATTTTGGTAGTAATGCATTGCGAACCGCGGCATGCCATCCCCTTCCTGTAAGTTGGAGTTATACGCGCTATTCCAATAGGTATAAGGATCAGCACCGTGGAAGTAGTTGGTGTAGGCGACGTCGTAGTCGGCTTCGAGCATCGCTTGGCGGTATACCGAGAAATCAGGGGTACGTGCTTTGGCTTTGATACCGGCCTCGGCAAGTTGCTCAACTGTTAGTTGAACGGTGTTGTTGAAATCGGTCCAGCCATTGGGGGATTGGATCTCGAGCTCAAACGACTTACCTGATGGCGTTTCCACAAAGCCATCGCCGTCTTGATCTTTAAAGCCGGCTTTAGCGAGCAGTGCTTTGGCGCCGTCTAGATCGTACGTATTGTATTGGCGATATTTTTCATGCACTGCTTCGTCGGACCAAGACTCAAAGGCATAACCTAAGCCAGAGGCGAAGTCGTTTACCGTACCACCACCATAAAACGCGATATCAATGATGGTTTGACGGTCCAGCGCCATCGAAAAGGCGCGACGGAAGTCGACATTGGTTAGCGCTTCACGCTTGGCAGGGTCTGGGTCATTAAAATTAACCATAAAGGCTTGGGTGCCGGCGGCAGGATACCAATAGTGATGGTTTGGATTAGCGGCGGCATAGGTGCGATCAATGTCAGGAATAAACGATGAGGTCCAGTCCATTTCGCCGTTGATCACTTTACTTAAAAACTGATCGTTATTGGCAATTTGTGGTACGCGCAGACAGTCAACATCGAGGTTGTCGTTATCCCAATAATGCGGGTTACGACATTGAATATAGAGCTGTGATGTGAAGGTATCGATGGTGGTGAAGGGGCCAGAGCCTACCGGGTTTTCATTGGTGTAAGACGCGGGCTCTTCAACATTTTTCCAGACGTGTTCAGGCACCACAGGTACTTTCGCAATTTCGTAGGGGACATTCGAGTTTGCCTCAGTGAGTTCAAAGCGGACGGTGTAGTCGTCTAGCTTCTTCACGTCATCAACCCATTGGTTAATCCCAGATTGATCCAACTCAGGGTGGTTTTTGACCAAATCAAACGAATACACCACATCATCGGCGGTATAGGCTTCACCGTCTGACCATTTCACCCCTTCGCGAAGGGTGAAGGTGACACTTTTCAGGTCATCCGCCATTTCATAGCCACTCGCGAGACGAAAGACAGGCTGGTTGCCTTTCATTTCGTTAAACACCACTAAAGGCTCATAGATAAAGTCAGTGGTGGTGTGCAGATAGGTAGCGCCGAGGAAAGGGTTAAAGTTACGGACAAAAGTATTGAATTCTTTCGGGTGGATAGTGAGCTCACTGCGCTCGGCGGCACTGACGCCAGCACTTGCGCTCAGCGCACCGATAATTGCAGAGGCAAGTAGGGTCTTGCTGGCAACTCTAATGTTACTCGAAAACATAGCCATTCCTTACTGTTGCTTTCAGTTCACGTGATGGATAGTGAGCTCGTTGCTTACAACCTTCGCGAGCTCAAGCTTACTGTGTTGCCGACCCTGACGTTGTGATTATGGATGGGATGCCCCAAGCGATACTTGTTGCTCCAGGCCAGCAAACAACTCCACTAAGCCCAAGTTAAGTGAAGGCTGCAATGTGAATAATCGTTAAAACCGTAAAAAAGCGCGACGTTGACGTTATTTTCGTTAAAAAAAACAGCTAAAAAGGTTGTCCGCTTCAGGATGCAATCACGATTCTCTCCTGATAACGACCCTGGATGGAATTATAATAATATAAAAATCATAAGGTTATGCTTAATTGTCTTTTGGGTGATGCATGTCACACGCCAAAACACGCTTATTTTTTAACGAGAAAAATAGGTATCTATTTTGTTGTGACAAGTCGCGCATTTCTGAGTTATATCCGACATAAAAGGGGATTTTTGCCAAGAAGCATTGCGATTGAAATGAGGTTGGTTCGCAAAGATTATTAATGAGCGATTTTAGCTCGTCAGTCAGAACACTTCAGTCAGAGGGCGTCAGTCAGAGGACAGGCACGTGAAGAGAACCGCCAATAGGACAGTCACCGAGGTTTGCTCACTTACTTCGATGCGCCTGTCCTGATAGGGCGCTAAAAGGGAGTGCTATAAGTGTCTGTCCCCACAAGAGCTGATAGTGTGTCGGACAGAACGAGGAGCCTGCGGCTAACATGTAGGTGCCTGTCCTTACAAAAATGAGAGCGCAAGAAGTACGACTGTCCTCATAAGAGACAGTGCCTGTCCCCGTAAGAGGGTGCCTTAAGAGGGTGCTTGTCAGGGTAAAAGTGCCTGTCCCCAGAAGCAGGGATGCTTAAGAGGGTGGAGAAACGATAGCGGGAACGAAGCAGTGCCTGTCCCGATAGGAGCTACCTGTCCCGATAGGAGAGGCACTGGGAGAGGGAGCGATTTGGCTGTGTTAGTCTTCTAGCAGTAGCTGGCGAAGTTGTTGGTAATAGGACTCCAGCTGAGTACGGGTCGTACTACGTTTGTCACAATGATCGAGGATAAAACGAATGGAGCTCAGCACTGTGCGCCATCGCGGGGTTTTTGGCAGGGTTTCGATGAGCAGGTACTTATCCAATGTGCGGGTTTGTAAGCTACTACGGTCAAGGTAGACGCGCCAAAGACCACTTTGCTCGGCAAAATCGAATTTGCTTTTGCCTGTGGCTTCTTCCCAGTAATGCAAGCTGGCTACCATGGCATCAACAATTAGCTGTCTGCGTGCGTTGGCTTTATCTTGTTGTTGGTGTTGCGCTTTTTCAGCGATAGCTTCAAATTCGCCCCCCATGGCTTTTAGCGTTTCAAGTTGGCGCGAGTCTCCGCCTAATGCGTAGCCAGATAAGGCTTCGATGGCGCTTTCTAGGCTCTGTATACGAGACTGAGACACGGGAGCGTCTGTGTTGATGACATACAGGCTATCAATGTCAGACTCTGCGGGAAAACGCAGCAGCATGCCGTCGACGTCTCGGGGACGTCCTTCAATATAAATGGTCAGTGGGCCTTGATAGCGCTCCATCTGATTGGCCTGCTCGGGCGCTCTCACTAAGGCTTGGCCATGCATCCGTTTTACCTCGTCTTGCTCACGCTCAAACAAGGAGGCTGCCGCTTGGTTAACAAAGCGAACCTGGCCATCTTTTCGCATACCTAACATAGCTTCAGGAGCGAGAGAGAGCTGTGAAATCAACCAAGACTGGGTTTCGAGTAGACTGGCCTGTTGCCGAGCACTTTGTTCAAGCGCCTGCTCGAGGCGTTGATTTTCTTGGCGGCGCTGTTCCGCTTGGCTAGCGGCAAGATGTGTTGCTATCCGTGCGGCGAGCTCTCTTTTATCAAAGGGCTTACAGAGATAATCATTCGCGCCGACCTCAAAGCCATAGATGCGATCATCAGGCTGATTTAAGGCCGTTAGCATGATAATCGGAAGTGCAGCATGGTCATAGCGTGCACGCAGCTGCTCACAGACCTCGAATCCACTCATTCCGGGCATTAGCACATCGAGTAAGATGAGATCTGGCTTTGTGGTGGCGATATGATCAATCGCTGTACGTCCATCACTGGCTGTACTGACCTGATAGCCTTCAATATTAAGAAAACTGGTCAGCACTTGTTGGTTGGTTGGCTCATCATCGACCACTAAAATATGTAAGCCATTGTGATTATGCTGGCTTTGCGAAACAACGTCCGAAGAGGAGTGAGCGAGGGTCTCTCGCGTGTCATCTTGATGAATGTGTTGGGTAGAGACGGCGGAAAGCTCGGTGGTCAACACCGGAGGCTCATTGACGCTCGGAAGGGTGAAGCTAAAGGTGGTCCCCACTTGCGGCTGACTACTGACGTACAGCTGGCCGCCCATCAGCTCAACAAGTTGACGACTGATGGATAGACCGAGGCCTGCGCCGTGTTGATAATGATAGTGGCTACTCACTGCTTGTGCGAGCGGTTCAAAAACGGTGCTTAGCTGTTCCGCGGGGATCCCTTTACCCGTATCAACCACTTGGATGCGAACGCGATCGTCCAAGGTGTCGGCGCTAATAACAATCTTACCCGCATCGGTGAACTTAATCGCATTTCCCAGTAAATTGTACATAACTTGCTCAAGCCGTTGGGGATCCGCGTGTACCCAGATTGGCGTGTCGCTAAGCTGATTAATGATGTCTAGCGGCTTCTCTTTTTTAAGGTGCTTGGCGAGTGACAGCACAAGCTGTGTGATGGCGTTGAGATTGACAGGACCTTGCTCCAAATCCAATTGCCCATAGCGCATTTTATGGTAGTCCAAGAGATCATCAACCAACTTGGCCAAGCGCTGGCCGCTGTTGACGATAATCGACAGTTGATACTGATGATCGCGACTAACCGGACCGTTCGCACCGTCAATCAGTGCTTCGGCAATCCCTATCATGCCGTGTAAGGGGGTGCGAAGTTCGTGAGAGGTGGTGGCCAGGAATTCATCTTTCAGCTTGTTGGCGACATGCAGCTCTTCATTCTGAGCACGTATGGTGGTGATGTTAGCTTCTAAGGCCTGGTTTTGTTGGCGTATTAAGGCCAGTTTTTCGCGAATGGCATGGCGCATGCGGGCAAAGCTCACCGCCAAACGCCCGATTTCATCACGACGACGCGTGTGGTGGATTTGGGTATCAAGGTCACCTGCACTGACTTTTTCTGCCGCCCATGTAAGCTGAAGCAGTGGGCGAGTAATAAAGTTGGACATATAGTGCGAGGCAATGACCACCGCCAGAATCGCAAGTAACATGGCAACGATAAAAAGCTGTTGCAGCTGGTGGATTCGAGCGTAGGCCACTTGCGTAGGGACTTCAGCCACTAGCCCCCATTTGAGACCGTGGGCGTGAATGGGGGTGTAGGCAGCGAGCATAGTTTGGCCTGATTGGGTTTGATAGCGGGTGACGCCCGTTTCTCCGGCTAATGCTTTTTCTATGGCAGGCGTGTTATTGACAAGCTGACTGTTGCTGGTTGAATGCGCTCGAGTCTTGCCGTCATCGCCGACGAGGTGTGTTTCAATTGCATTGGTTTCTCTGGGGGCCATTAGCCTGGTAAGGGCATGATTAGGAAGCCGGAAGATCGCGTAGCTATGCAGGTACCCTTGCTGAATAATGGGGGCGCCAAGCCATGCAACGGGTGCGTCGGTATCTTCAGCAGAAAAGTCCGAGATAATCACCTTAGGCGTCGGATCTAACTTCCCTTTTGTTTGTTGCGTTTGCTGTTTTAGGGCCGCGAAAGTGTGTCCCAGTCGTGCATTGCGATGCGGGCCTGAGAGTAGGTTAGTGCCAAAATTGTCCAGCTTTTTCACCGAATAGGTGACGTTGCCTTGCTTGTCGACTAAGAGGAGGTCGTCAAAATCTGCGCGAGCGAGCAAAGCTTGATAAGCGCGGTGGTAGCGTTTGTGTAGCAGCCGATAACGCTCGGTGGCGGAATAATTGGGATCGTCCTTGTGCACAGGTGTTTTGACCCCTTCACCGGACCCAAGGTAATAGCGGCGTTGTGCGTAATCACGAGCGGCGTCGATGTTTGGTCGTAGTCGCTGAAAAGCATTGACCAAACCATAAAAATGCCCACCACTGGCGTAGGCGAGCTCTGAAGCAACAAATCCAAGGACTTCCGCCTCTTTCGCCTCAAAGTAATCGTTGATTTGCTGCTGCTTACCGTCGCGAACCGATAAAAGGTGTGCCGTGCTTTGTTCTTGTAGATCTTGGCTATGGGCGTTAAGAAAAAACAAGGCGACCAAAATCAGAGGGAGGAGGCTCAATAGCAGGAAGGCCAGCATCAAGGTGTGATGGAGGCGTTTAAATGGGTAAGCAGTAAACAAGGTTTTCATAAGCAACAGCATCTTCCCTACAGCAACGTTCCAATGTCGTGGCCAGCGTCTACGCCTCTGATGAGCCTGTTTCTCGCGCGACGACACGACAATCATTGTCTGCCTTGACGTTACTGAGTTTTTTCGCTTTGACAAGGAAGTCGCGATGGAAGCGTGTGGATCGACGCACTTTTCCGTGTATCGCTGCAAGATTGCGTATGTTTTGCCCACGTTATTTCATGGAACAACGGTCAAATAAAAAGGCCTCGACAGATGCCGAGGCCTTTAGCATTCCGAAAGCAAACGGAATTAGTACTGAGGTTTGGTCGCCGGTGCGTAGGCAGACGCTCGTGCCTCTGCGCTTCCCGCCGCTTTCGCTTCTGGGTTAGGCGCTTTAAAGGCAGCGACTGCCACAGGGCTGTCATCCATCGGTTGGATCGGTGCCGGCGCTTTCATCATTGGTGATGTGGCGCGGCGGTATTGAATCGTTGCCGTCGGGGCGTTGATTTCCGCTTCGCGCTCAATCACTTTCTCGGTCACCAAATCGACCTCTGAGTCTTGCTCAGGGGTTGTCGCTGGCGCGTCTGGCGTCGCGACCTTAGGCGCAGCGTCGATCACAGGTGTTGCTTGGTTTTGTGCCGGTTGCGGTGCAGGCTCAGGGGTGTTTATCGAAGCCATCGGTTGGGTCGACACTGTGTCCGTCTCCTCCGATTTAGCTTGCATGATAATGACTTTACCCATGGCCATTTCTGGACGAGCAACACCACTGACAATGGCCTTATTGTTTTGGCGCTTGTCTTGGCGGCGGCGATCTTGCTTCACTTTCACCGGTTGCTCTGCCGACCACACCTTGCCCATCGCCATTTCGGGTGATGCCATACCGGTGGTGAGTGGCATTGGGCTTTTCACCATTGGGCGACGGCGACGACGCTGTCCACTGGCGCGAAGGTGGCGCGGTGAGCGACGGTTACGGCGCTTGTCCTGCTGACCTTCTTTCTTCGCGTTATCAGGCTGCTGCTTGGCTTGTTGTGCCACTTCCGCCCCGACCTGTTGCAAGTCTTTGCTTTGATCAGATGTAGTGTCTGTGGTGGCTTGCGTCTCCGCATTGTCTTTGTTGATACGCACGCTGCGGTTCAGCTTACGACGCTGGCGACGTTGTTTAACCTGTTCGGTTTTCTCCGCCTTTTGGTCTTGCTGCTTGTTGCCTTTATCCGCATTGTCAGACTGTGGCTTGTTTACCTTGGCCTCATCTTGTTGCGTCGTAGGCTTTTTCGCTTTGTCGTTGCGGTTATCGTTACGGGTTTTCTTCCCTTTACGATTGTTATCGCGACGCTCTTCTTGCGGCTTATTCTGGCGGCGTTGTTTGTTGTCACGTCCACGTTCGCCGTTGTTGCTATCACTTTGCTCATCGCGGTTTTGTGGCTTATGGCCACGCGACTTATTGCGTTGGTTATGTGAGTCGTGTGATGGCTTCTGGTTTTGCTTCGTCTGAGCTGGCTCAGGTGCAGCGGCAGGCTGTGACGACGCGGTTGCTGTATCCTCTGCTGGCGCGGCAAACAGGCGAGAGAAAAACTTACCAACTGTCGCGAACAGGCCTGGCTTGGCTGTCTCGGCTTCAGTGGCAGACGTGGTGGTTTTGGTTGCGCTTGGTGCCGGCGAGCTTGGCGCTGCAAACCCTTGTAATACAGGTTCTTCACGTTTTTTCGCTGGACGCGCTTGTTGTGGCTCTTCGCGTGCTTCTACTTCTCTGAGCGCATCAATCTGGCTTGGCAGCTGATAAGACAGGTTCGCCATTTCTTCACCGCCGCGGACGCGAACCACATCAAAGTGTGGCGTCTGCATGTCGGCATTGGGTACCACGACCACTTTGACATTGTGGTATTTCTCAATGTGCTGGACCGAGCGGCGTTTTTCGTTAAGTAGGTAAGAGGCGACGGGGACAGGGACGATACCCAGTACTTGCGCCGTGTTCTCTTTCATTGCCTCTTCTTCCATCAAACGAAGAATGGACAATGCTAGCGATTCGTTATCACGAATTACACCAGTGCCTTTACAGCGCGGGCAGATATGATGACTGGCTTCTGCCAGAGACGGGCTGAGGCGCTGACGTGACATTTCCAGCAAACCAAAGCGTGAAATGCGGCCAATTTGTACCCGTGCACGGTCCATGCGGACAGAGTCACGCAATTTGTTTTCCACCTCGCGCTGGTGGCGGACAGGGGTCATATCGATGAAGTCGATCACGACCAAACCACCCAAGTCACGCAGACGCAATTGGCGTGCAATCTCTTCTGCTGCTTCGATGTTGGTTTGGCGAGCCGTCTCTTCAATATCACTGCCTTTGGTGGCTCGGGCAGAGTTAATATCGATTGAGGTTAGGGCTTCGGTAGGATCAATGACAATTGAGCCACCTGAGGGTAAGCGCACTTCGCGTTGGAAAGCAGATTCGATCTGACTTTCAATCTGATAGTGGCTAAATAGCGGCACTTCGCCTTCATAAAACTTGATGCGGCTGACAAAGTCAGGACGAACCAGTTTGATGTGCTCTTGGGCGCGTTGGAAGACCTTCTCACTGTCGATCAAGATTTCACCGATATCACGGCGCAGATAGTCACGGATTGCACGGGCAATCACGTTACTTTCTTGATGGATCAGGAAAGGCGCAGGGTTGGCGCCAGCCGCTTCTTTCACCGCTTGCCAATGATTGAGCAGGACTTTCAAATCCCATTCAAGCTCTTCGGCCGATTTACCCACACCTGCAGTGCGTACAATCAAGCCCATCCCTTGTGGCAGTTCGAGGCCAGACATGGCTTCTTTTAGCTGACTGCGTTCTTCCCCCTCGATGCGACGAGAAATCCCGCCAGCACGTGGGTTGTTTGGCATTAATACCAAATAGCTGCCCGCAAGCGAGACAAATGTAGTCAGTGCAGCCCCTTTGTTGCCGCGTTCTTCTTTGTCCACTTGGACAATCACTTCCTGGCCTTCTTTCACCACATCTTTGATGTTTGGACGGCCTTGATAGGTGTAACCGGAAGGGAAGTATTCGCGAGCAATTTCTTTTAGAGGGAGAAAACCGTGTCGTTCGGCGCCATAGTCAACAAATGCCGCTTCCAGGCTAGGTTCGATACGGGTAATGCGTCCTTTATAGATATTAGCTTTTTTCGATTCATGGCCAGGACTCTCGATATCGAGATCGTATAGCCGTTGACCGTCAACCAATGCGACGCGCAACTCTTCCTTCTGAGTTGCGTTAATCAACATTCTTTTCATCTGATTTTTCTCATTTATTTATCGTTGTTATTAGCGGTTGATGACGAGAGCAGTCGTCAATGCTGCCTGACCCCAAGTCTGATATGGTGCAGCCTCCCGGCTGGAGAAAATCAGGGGTGCGCTCGGGCAAGTTTTAATCGGCCAGCTGCAACGGTTTTTATGGCTCACCGGATTACGCAGTTGGCGTCCGCCGTTTTTACCGATGGCGGAGAGCTCTGACACTGACTAACAGTCTCGTGTCAACACACTAAACGGGTGCTTTTGGTTTACGTCTTACGCCAATTGCCGCGTAACGCCTTAAAAGCATTCGGAATTATGGTTCTTTTACGGATATAACCGTATACAGCTATCACTTGATTGACTCATCGCAGACCAGGCCTTTTGTCGAAAAGTGCATGTTCCACTGATGAAATCGCTGTCACAGGCGATAAGCTGTGTTTCAGATAAGCGTTTGCTTTTCTGATTAACGCCGCAACTATAGCAGGGAGACTAAAGTCCAGCAATCGGCTTTATTCGCTTATGTTGTGTTGGTAGTAAAACCGCGCAGATGTGGTGTTTTTTTGCACGATAATGCCTTGTGCCGCTCGCGGTTACAGGGGGGGAACACAACCCGCTGCTGTGCTCAGTGAGGGGTGACTTGCCGTAGCAGGTGCATGTCGCTGTGCTTAGCGGTAGAATGAAGGTTATGACAGAACAAAAAACTCAAGTGCGATTCATCGACATCGATGACGACATCGCCGGCCAACGAATTGACAATTTTCTGCGAAATCAGCTGAAAAACGTCCCAAAAAGTATGATTTATCGCGTACTTCGTAAAGGAGAAGTGCGAGTTAATAAAAAACGCATAAAACCAGAGTATAAGCTGCAAGCCGGAGATGTGGTGAGGGTGCCTCCCATCCGCCTTCCAGAGCGCGATGAGAAAGCCGCGCCCAGTACTAAATTAGACAAAGTGGCCGCGCTTGAGCATTGCATTCTTTATGAAGATGACCATCTGTTGGTGCTCAATAAACCTTCGGGGACAGCGGTGCACGGAGGAAGTGGGTTACAATTTGGGGCAATAGAAGCGATGCGCGCGCTTCGCCCTAAGGCACGTTTTTTGGAGCTCGTACACAGGATCGATCGAGATACGTCTGGGATTTTGCTGATTGCGAAGAAACGTTCCGCGTTGCGTCATTTGCAAGCGCAATTTCGCGAAAAAACAGTACGTAAAGACTATTACGCCTTGGTGATGGGCAAATGGCCCGCTAAACAGCGCAAAGTAACGGCACCTTTATTGAAAAATGAGGTGAACAGTATTGTACGCGTCAATCCTAAGGGTAAGCCGTCAGAAACCCGTTTTAAAGTGCTTGAAAGCTTCGCTGAAGCAACCTTAGTGCAAGCAAGCCCTGTGACTGGGAGAACGCATCAAATTCGTGTGCACGCTCAGTATATGGGTCATCCGTTGGCGTGGGACGATCGTTATGGCGATCCACGTTTTGATGCGTATACCAAGTCGTTTGGGCTGGATCGTTTATTTTTACATGCGGCCACCATCCGCTTCCTACACCCGGGCAAGGATGAAAGCATGACGCTTAATGCGCCGATGGAACCTAAGCTTGAGCGGGCGCTTGAGGGACTAAGGGCGAAAACAGCATCACTCAGAGGTTAAAGTAATGACAGTTGAATCACCGTTTACTTCCCCTTGGCAACCTGGCGCAAGCGAGATCAAGCAACCGTCGCATTCCGTGATTGCGCCATATTCACTGTTAATTTTTGACTGGGATGGCACTGTGATGGATTCGATTGGGCGCATTGTCTCAAGCCTGGACGCGGCGGCTAGGCTGACTGAGCAGTTGCCTATATTGCCACCAGAACGCTTGCAAACCATGATTGGCTTGAGCTTAGAAAAGGGCTATCAGCGGCTTTACCCTGACGCTGATCCGGCGTGGTATGCCGATTGGATTCAGCACTACCGTCAACAATTTGTCTACGATAATCCGACGCCTTGTCAGCTCTATCCTGGCGTAAAAAACACCCTTATCTCTTTGAGAACGCAGGGTTTTACGCTCGCGGTGGCAACTGGGAAATCACGCACTGGACTTGATCGGGCCATGGCGGAAACGGGAACTCACGATTTGTTTTCGGTGACCCGATGCGCCGATGAAACGGCCTCTAAGCCGGATCCTCAAATGTTGGATGAAGTGTTAGCGCAAACAGGTATTCCACGTGATAAAGCGCTGATGATTGGTGATACCGGCCATGATATGCAATTGGCCATCAATGCGGATATGGCAAGGCTCGCGGTTACTTGGGGCGTAGAAGACTCTGCCAGCCTTTCGACCTATGAGCCAGTTGCCGTACTAAACAGCCTAAACGAGCTGGTGATGGAGAGAGTATAGTACTTGTTAAGGTCTGAACGCTATCTTGCAGTCCCCAAAGATATAGACCATGATGAGTCAAGGTTTAGATGGAAGCGAAAAAAATGAATAGAAAAATTGAAACTTATGGCGTTCAATCGATCCAAAGACCAAAAATTAAAGCGAAGAAAAGCATTGATCTATCGGGCGATCTTGGACGTCAGATTATTAAGTCTGAGACTAAACTGGCTTTACGAACACACGCGAATACGTTTAAAAAGCTAGCGGATATGTGATGGATATCATTTGTTTCCCATTCGAGCGCGTTATTGAGATAAACGCTTTTATCTTAGCGTCTGGTCCCGGGATGCAAGGAGCTGTAGATCTCGGGAAACTACAAGGTGCGTTGAGTAGAATTGATAATGCAATTATCTACGATGGGTTGGATGACGTATTTGAAATCGCCGCAAAATACACAGCATGTATTGCAGTCGCGCACGCGCTTCCAGATGCAAACAAGCGTACTGGCCTAGCGGTCGCTCTAGAATACCTGTCGCTCAACGATTTCGAAATCGTACATGATAACGATCTTCTTGCGGATGCTGTTCGAGACCTTGTTGTGGGAGAAATCAATGAACTAGACTTCGCTGATGTGCTCTACGCACAATATGCGAGAGTATAAATAGTATTCCATCTATGTTGCTTTAAGACAGGGAGCGCCGATTTAGCACATCATAGCCACTAGATCACGAATATACCTTCCTTTTCTAACATTTCACGCAAGCGTATCAGTGGGAGGCCCACAAGGGTATTCGGATCACGCCCGTGCATGGCATTGAAAAGGGCAATGCCCAAACCTTCACATTTAAAGCTGCCAGCACAATCTAGCGGCAGCTCTTTGTCGATATAACGAACGATTTCTTGTTCGCTTAGCTCACGAAAATCGACATGAAAGGGCTCAACGTCCGATTGATGCTCTCCCGTATCACTATTAATCAACGCGATTCCTGTGTAAAAGGTGACTTGCTTGCCGCTTGCGCGTTTTAGCTGTTCGATCGCCACCTCTCGCTCATGCGGCTTGCCTAATACCTCCTCGTCAATTACACACACTTGGTCTGAACCGATAATGAGCGCATTATCGAATAGCGGCATCCCCGCCATGGCTTTTTCGAGTGCCAAGCGTTCAACCATGTCGGTGGCACGCTCGTTTTCATGCCGGCTTTCATCGATCGCCGGCGCGAATGCAGTAAACGGAAGCGCAAACTTTTTAAAGATGGCTTGACGATACGGTGAGCTTGAAGCCAGCACAATTTTGGGAGGTTGCGTCGTGTGCATGATCGTTCCTTATATTGCGCGCAGTTGAAGGTGACTAAACAATCTGCGTGGTCGATGATTGTTTATTTTCAACTCTCAGTCTAACCTGAAAAAATAGCGGGCGCGACTTTGAGTCGGGCAAAGCGGGAGAGGTATGTCTGGCTGGCTTGTTGACCGCGGTGAAAGGGTTGGTTTTCATCGTTGTCGGTCTGAGTAAACGAGGCGCCAGAGGCATCCCGATCACCAATGGCTTGTGCGCTTTTGTCTCTATCATCCTTTCGCGCCTGACACAGGTAACATTTTCTTTGACTCCAGCGCATTTGGAGGCTAATATTCGCGCCCTATGCAGAAGGTAAAGCTACCGCTGACGGTTGATCCGTTCCGTTGTGCACAAAAGCAACTTGACTATGATGGTATTGTAGACAAGCAGCGTTTAGTGCGTCTCGGTGAGGCAACCCAAAGCATCGATAGTGATGCGGAAGTGATGCTTTCGTTCGACATTGACGCCCAAGGGCTCAAAACTGTCACCGGTCGTGCGACCGTAACAGTGAGTCTTGAGTGTCAACGTTGTTGGGAACCATTTTCATATCGCTGTGAAACTGAATTCGTTTATAGCCCGGTTTTCAATGATGACCAGGTTGGCAATTTACCGGATGCTTATGAGCCGGCATTAGTCGACGAAAACGGTGAGATTGATCTGATTCAATTAGTCGAAGACGAGTTGATTGTGGCCTTGCCACAAGTCGCCATGCACGAAGACACCGACTGTAAGGTCAGTGCAGACAACATGGTGTATGGGGAAATCCCACTTGCTGATGAGCGTCCAAATCCGTTTGCCGTACTAAAAAACTTAAAGCAAAGTAACGAGGAGTAGGGTCAATGGCCGTACAAAAGAACCGTAAAACCCGTTCTAAGCGTGGTATGCGTCGTTCACACGATGCACTGGGTACTCAAGCTGTATCTGTAGACAAAACTAGCGGTGAAACTCACCTGCGTCATAACATGACGGCAGATGGTTTCTATCGCGGCCGCAAGGTTATCAACAAGTAAGGTTGACCCTTGACTAGGTTAACCATTGCACTCGATGCGATGGGCGGGGATTTCGGTCCCCAAGTCACAGTGCCTGCCTCCGTGCAGGCATTGTCGCATTTTGCGGACCTAAATGTGATCCTGGTGGGGGACCAATCTCGCATCCAGGCGTCACTGAATCAACGCCATGCCCAGCATCATTCCCGACTATCTATCGTCCATGCCCCGGACGTTATTCCTAATGACATGCGACCATCCACGGCGCTGCGTCGCAGCCATGGCACGTCTATGCGTGTCGCACTGGAAAAGGTGGCCAGTGGTGAAGCAGATGCGTGTGTGAGTGCGGGCAATACCGGCGCGCTTATGGCGCTATCCAAATACTTGCTCAAGCTCTTACCCGGCATCGACCGTCCCGCTCTAGTGACAGCCTTACCAGGTGCTAATTATCAACGTAAATGGTTGCTGGATTTAGGCGCCAATGTGGCCTGTGATGCCGATACCTTATTCCAATTTGCAGTGATGGGCGCGGTGTTGGCGGAGGCTGAATTGGGGTATACACCTCGAATCGGGCTGCTAAACATTGGTGAAGAAGCGATCAAAGGGAATGACTTGGTGCGCCGCTGTGCCGATCTCTTGCAGCAAAGTGAGGCAGTGCGGTATACCGGCTACGTTGAGGGCGATCAAATCTATACAGGCGAGACCGATGTGATTGTCTGTGATGGCTTTGTCGGCAACGTGGCGTTAAAAACCAGCGAAGGTGTCGCACGCTTGATCATCGACAAGGTGAAAGCCCATCTCCACCCGCATCCTATTAAGCGTTGGATCGCGAAATGGCTATTTTCTGATCTTTTAAATCAACTCCAACAGCTGAAACCCGACCAGTACAACGGCGCAAGTTTGCTAGGATTGCGCGGCATCGTTGTAAAAAGTCACGGACGCGCTGATATCGCCGCTTACGAAAACGCTATTTTTGAAGCGGTGCACGAGGTCGAACGGCAAATCCCAACTAAGATAAGTGACCGTTTAGAGGCAGTTCTTCTCGAGAGGCATTAGTAGTCTTCATGTATAGTAAGATTTTGGGCACAGGCAGCTATTTGCCTGAACAGGTTCGCACCAATGCTGACCTTGAACAGATGGTAGACACCAGTGATGAATGGATTGTGACCCGTACGGGGATCAAAGAGCGTCGCATTGCTGCACCCACAGATACCGTTGCCTCGATGGCTTATCAGGCCGCCGTGCAGGCGATAGAGATGTCTGCCATTGATAAACATGACATTGACCTGATTATTGTGGCGACCACCAGTGGTGAGCGTGCCTTTCCCGCTGCCGCTTGTGATGTGCAAGCGATGTTGGGGATTAAAGGCTGTCCCGCTTTTGATATTGCGGCGGCATGCTCTGGGTTTGTGTATGCGTTAAGTGTCGCGGATCAATATGTTAAAAACGGGTTAGCCAAAAATGCACTGGTTGTGGGCGCTGATCGCCTTTCACATACCTGTGATCCCGATGATCGCTCCACCATCATTTTGTTTGGTGATGGTGCAGGCGCGGTCGTGCTTTCCGCCGATGAAAATGATGGCATTTTGTCCACCCACTTAAAAGCCGACGGTAAATTTGGCGAGCTCTTGAAACTTAAGTATCCAGAGCGTGGTCAATCGTTAGAGGCCGATGAAGCTTGGCTTTATATGGCGGGGAATGAAGTCTTTAAAGTGGCGGTGACACAACTGGCCAATATTGTGACAGAAACGCTTCAGGCCAACCAAATTGAAAAGACAGACATTGACTGGTTGGTGCCGCATCAGGCCAATTACCGCATTATTAAAGCGACAGCGAAAAAACTGTCGATGTCGATGGATCAAGTGGTATTGACGCTTGACCGTCATGGCAATACGTCGGCAGCGTCAGTACCGACCGCACTGGATGAGGCGGTACGTGATGGGCGTATTCAACGCGGACACACCGTGTTACTCGAAGCCTTTGGTGGTGGTTTTGCGTGGGGATCCGCGCTCGTAAGATTCTAAAATTAATAGGAAAACAGCTATGTCTTCAACAGCTAGTTCTTCAACAGCGACGTCTTCAACTGCGATTGTTTTTCCCGGTCAAGGCTCCCAAACCGTGGGTATGCTCGGGGAGATCGCCGAACAATATGGTGTTGTCCAGCAGACGTTTGCAGAAGCCTCAGAAGTGCTTGGCTATGACCTTTGGGCATTGGTCCAGCAAGGGCCAGAAGCGGATTTAAATGAAACGCACCGCACACAGCCAGCTTTGTTGACGGCGTCTGTGGCTATTTGGCGCGTCTGGCAATCACAAGGTGGTGCCGCGCCCGCGATGCTTGCTGGCCATAGTTTGGGTGAATATTCTGCTTTGGTTTGTGCGGGTGTATTGGATTTTAAAGAAGCCGTTAAGCTTGTCGAGCTGCGCGGTCAATTGATGCAAGAGGCGGTCCCAGCCGGTGTGGGAGCGATGTCGGCAATTATTGGCTTGGATAACGATGCGATTGCGGCAGCCTGTGAGCAAGCGGCGCAAGGCCAGGTGGTCTCACCGGTTAACTTCAACTCGCCAGGCCAAGTGGTCATTGCGGGTAATAAAGAAGCGGTGGAGCGCGCCAATGCGTTGTGTAAAGAGGCGGGTGCAAAACGTGCATTACCGCTGCCAGTGTCGGTGCCTTCTCACTGTGCGCTGATGAAACCGGCAGCAGAAAAACTGGCGCAAGCACTGGAATCTGTCACGTTTAATGCGCCACGTACTCCTGTGGTCAACAACGCTGATGTGGAAACGCCGATAGAGCCGGCTGCAATTAAAGAAGCCTTAGTGCGTCAATTACATAGCCCGGTGCGCTGGACCGAAACGGTTGAGCATATGGCGGCTGAAGGGGTGGAACAGCTGTTGGAATTTGGCCCAGGTAAAGTACTGACTGGCTTGACCAAACGCATCAACAAGGCGTTGAGCAGCGCGGCCGTCAATGATAGCGCCAGCCTCGCCACTGCGAAGGCATAAACCGTATTACGAAGACACTTTTTGACTGCCGGTGCATGCCGGCAGAATCAACTAAAAGGGTAACCGAATGAAACTAGACGGAAAAGTAGCGCTGGTGACAGGCGCAAGCCGTGGGATCGGCCGAGCAACGGCAGAGCTTTTAGCGGAGCGTGGTGCCACCGTGATTGGTACGGCGACCAGCGAAAAAGGCGCCGCTGCAATTAGCGATTATCTCGGTGAAAACGGTAGAGGCCTGGCACTCAATGTGACCTCGCCAGAGTCGGTCGCAGAGGTGCTTGATACGATCAAAAAAGAATTTGGCGACGTTGATATTCTGGTTAACAACGCGGGTATCACTCGTGATAACCTATTGATGCGGATGAAAGACGATGAGTGGCAGGACATTATGGACACCAACTTAACGTCAATCTTCCGTTTATCAAAGGCAGTATTGCGTGCGATGATGAAAAAACGCTGTGGCCGAATCATTAATATTGGTTCTGTGGTCGGTGTGATGGGTAATGCGGGACAGGCAAATTATGCGGCAGCAAAAGCCGGCGTGATTGGCTTTACCAAATCCATGGCACGTGAGGTGGCTGCGCGTGGCATCACAGTGAATACAGTCGCGCCTGGTTTTATCGAAACCGATATGACCAAGGCGCTAAATGATGAACAGCGCGCTGCGACGCTGGCACAAGTGCCAGCAGGGCGTTTGGGTGATCCAAAAGAGATTGCTGCAACGGTGGCGTTTTTAGCCTCTGATGATGCTGCTTATATGACGGGCGAGACCTTGCACGTCAATGGCGGTATGTACATGATTTGATCGAGACCGTTGCAATCTCGAATGACACACGTCAAACTCCGATTGATTTGTCCCCAAATCGTGGTTTGACCAGCCGTGGAGGTCTTGCAACTTCCACATTAATGAATAAACTACAGCACATATCGCATCTGCGAATCTTGTAAGGACTAGTATTAATATGAGCAACATCGAAGAACGCGTAAAGAAAATCATCGTTGAGCAACTAGGTGTCGACGAAGCAGAAGTGAAAAACGAAGCTTCATTCGTAGACGACTTGGGCGCGGACTCTCTGGATACCGTTGAGCTGGTAATGGCTCTTGAAGAGGAATTCGATACAGAGATTCCAGATGAAGAAGCAGAGAAGATTACTACTGTACAGGCAGCTATCGACTACGTTGTCGGCGCTTCAGCGTAATCTCAGAATCCTACCAGGCGGTCTCCTCGACCGCCTGTGTTCTTTTTAAGCTATTCTAATTTCCAAACTTATATTCTCCGGAGAATATCATCGTGTCTAAGCGTCGTGTTGTTGTGACTGGCATGGGTATGTTGTCACCCGTGGGTAACTCAGTTGAGTCTTCATGGAAAGCTCTGCTAGCCGGGCAAAGCGGTATCTCAGCGATTGAGCATTTTGATGCCACTAACTTTGCTACTCAATTTGCGGGCATGGTTAAGGACTTCAATTGTGAAGACTACATGTCGAAAAAAGATGCACGAAAAATGGACTTGTTCATTCAATATGGCATTGCTGCCAGTGTGCAAGCCATTAAAGACTCCGGACTGCAAGTTGATGACAACAATGCACACCGTATTGGTGTCGCGATAGGTTCAGGCATTGGTGGTCTTGGTTTGATTGAACAAAACCATCGTGCGTATATGGAGAAGGGTCCACGTAAAATCAGCCCCTTCTTTGTCCCATCAACCATCGTTAATATGATTGCAGGGCACGTGTCGATTAATTACGGCATGCGTGGCCCAAACATCTCGATTTCCACCGCATGCACCACAGGCCTGCATAATATTGGTCATGCCGCCCGTATGATTGCATACGGTGATGCAGACGCTATGGTGGCCGGCGGCGCAGAGAAAGCCTCTACCGAGCTTGGTATTGGCGGTTTTGCCGCCGCCAAAGCATTATCAACACGTAACGATGATCCACAGTCGGCCTCTCGCCCATGGGACAAAGATCGTGATGGTTTTGTGCTGGGTGATGGTGCTGGCGTCATGGTGCTTGAAGAATATGAACACGCGAAAGCACGTGGCGCGACCATTTACTGTGAATTAGCCGGTTTTGGCATGAGCGGGGATGCTTACCATATGACGTCACCCAGTGAAGATGGCTCAGGGGCGGCACTGGCGATGGAAGCAGCGATTCGTGATGCGGGGATTAACCCAGCACAAATCGGTTACGTTAACGCGCACGGTACCTCGACACCGGCAGGCGATGTGGCGGAAAGTAAAGCGATCCGTCGTGCAATGGGCGAGGCGGCGGACAGTGTATTGGTCTCTTCAACCAAGTCGATGACCGGTCATTTGCTCGGTGCGGCAGGCTCTGCTGAGTCAATTATCACTGCCATGTCGCTGATTGATCAAGCCGTACCACCAACGATCAACCTTGATAATGTCGATGAGGGTTGCGATTTAGATTACGTACCGCACGAAGCGCGTGACGTAAAAATGGAGTACGCCTTGTGTAACTCCTTTGGTTTTGGTGGCACCAACGGCTCTTTGATCTTCAAAAAGCTGTAATACGCATAGGCGTTTATACAGCCTAAAAAGAGTCTGCTATAGTAACGGCCCGACGATTCGGGCCGTTTTTTATTGTCGGTAAGGTTTTTATTGTCGGTAAGAATAGTTGACTGTCGAGGTTGATAAATGATCTGGGTAAACGGACATCCTTGTCGCGAATTAGCGGTCGCTGACCGAGGGCTCCAATTTGGTGATGGTTGCTTTACCACTGGCCATGTGTATCAGGGGCTATTACTTGATCGCGATGCACATATACTGCGTTTACAAAGCACTTGTGAGCGATTAGCCATTCGCGAGGTTGATTGGTCGGCACTCGCGATAACGCTCGATCAAGCGTGTCAGTATTCGCAGGATGAACAGGTGTTGAAGGTGATTATCACCCGAGGCCAGGGGGGACGCGGTTACAGTCCCAAAGGCTGCTCGTCGCCAACCGTCATTGTTAGCCTGCATCCGTTTCCTCGCCATTATCATCATTGGCAACAGCATGGGGTGGCGTTGGCGACGACGCAGATGCAACTTGGCGCGTCACCATTTGCGGGGCTTAAACATCTCAATCGGTTAGAGCAGGTGCGTCTAAAGCTGGCACTGGAAGACGTGGAGGCCGATGATTTCGTGGTCGCGGACATGTTTGGCAACCTGGTTGAGACCACGGCGTCCAATCTTTTCTGGTGCCAAGACCATGTCATTTATACACCTGATTTGGCATATGCCGGTGTGGCGGGACTGATGCGAGAAAAAGTGATGGCCGTGATTGAAGGTTTCACGGACTACCAATGTAAAACGGTCGCGGTCGATGAGACGGCGCTGTGGCGTGCCGATGAAGTGTTTATTTGCAATACCTTGATGAAGGTGGTGCCAGTGACATCCATCAATGAAACAAGTTATAAAACGCATACGCTGACAAGGCGATTACAACAGAGGTTAAACGCGTGCTAAAAAAGCGATTTTTGGGGCTGGTGAGCGTATTGATGGCGATAGTCTTGGCCTCAGTCGCTGGGGTGCTTTGGCAAACGAAGGCGTTTATTTCCACGCCGTTATCCTTGCAGACGCCTCAGCTATTCACCGTACCTAGCGGTGCACATTACCATAAGGTCATTGCAAAATTTGAAGACAACGGTTGGATGACATCAAGCATCTGGTCGAAGTTTGCGCCACGGGTTTATCCAGAGCTGACTCGAGTACAAGCGGGCACCTTTCAGGTTCAACCTGGACAAACATTAGCCGAGGCGTTCGCGACTCTGCGTTCAGGGCAGCAATATCAAGATGAAATCACCTTTGTCGAAGGGAGTACGTTTGCCCAGTGGCGCAAGCAGCTTGCCTCCGCGCCGCATCTCGACAAAACATTGGATGGCATGAGTGAACAGGCAATTGCTGATGCGCTTGGGCTCACACACGATAAATTAGAAGGATTACTGCTTCCTGAAACCTACGCCTATGATGTGGGGGATACCGACATTGCATTGCTAAAACGCGCCGCGCGTGCAATGGAAGTGGCCTTGGAGCAGGCTTGGCAGCAACGTATCGAGGACTTACCGATAGAAACCCCTTATCAGCTATTAATCCTGGCTTCCATCATTGAAAAAGAGACCGCGGTGGCGAGTGAGCGAGAAAAGGTGGCGTCGGTATTTGTTAATCGGTTGCGACGCGGTATGCGTTTACAAACCGATCCCACCGTGATTTATGGTATGGGTGATCAGTATGAGGGGAATATTCGTAAACGTGACTTACGTACACCGACGCCTTATAACACTTATGTGATTAATGGCTTGCCCCCGACGCCGATCGCGATGCCAGGTAAAGCGGCCATCTTTGCCGCTGCCCAGCCAGCAAAAACGGATTACTACTATTTTGTCGCCACGGGTAAAGGCGGCCACCAATTTTCTACCACCTTGGCCGAACACAATCGGGCCGTGCGTGATTACTTAAAAGTGTTGAAGAATCAATGAAGAACCATTTCATCGTTGTAGAAGGCCTTGAAGGCGCGGGCAAAAGTACGGCCATCAATCAGATCAAACAGGTGTTACTCGACGCCGGAATCCAGGATGTGATCACTACGCGAGAGCCCGGCGGCACGCCGCTTGCTGAACAGTTGCGTACGCTTGTCAAACAAGGTCACCCGGATGAACCGCTCACGGATAAAGCCGAGCTTCTCATGCTTTACGCCGCACGGGTACAGCTTGTCGAAAACGTGATCAAACCCGCCCTGGCGAAGGGCCAATGGGTGGTGGGTGATCGCCATGATATGTCATCACAGGCCTACCAAGGTGGGGGACGGGGTATGGACACGTCGCTGATGAAAAGCCTGAAAGAAACGGTCTTGGGGACGTTTGCCCCCTCACTGACCTTGTATATGGACATCGACCCAGAGGTAGGCCTTGCACGTGCGCGGGGTCGAGGTGAGTTGGATAGGATTGAGACCATGCAACTGGATTTTTTTGAGCGCACGCGAGCGCGTTATCTGGCATTGGCAAACGACGATCCCAGTGTGGTGGTGATTGATGCGGGCCAGTCGCTAGACACAGTGACCGCTCAGATTAAAACGGCACTAGAAAATTGGCTTAAGCAGCAACCAGGCGTATGAGTGACAAGATAACATTGGCATACCCAGCGCCTTACGTTTATCCCTGGTTTGAAGGCGTTTGGGCGCATTGGCAGCAACTATTGACGAGTGCGCGCTTTCCGCACGCGCTCTTGTTGGCCGCGCCTCCGGGCAGCGGCCGTCGCGCATTGATAAGCCAGCTTGCCAAGGTGCGACTGTGTGGCCATCAAAACGATAGCGCCTGTGGGCATTGTCATCATTGCCAGCTTTTTGCGGCGGGTAACCACCCCGATATTCACTGGCTAGCCCCCGAGAAGCCCGGCAAGCAGATTGGTATTGATGCAGTGCGCAAGGTGCAACGACAAGCGCTGGAAACGTCGCAATTGGGCGGGGCGCGCTTTATTGTCATAGAGTGTGTCGAGCGTTTAGGGGAAGCCGCGGCCAATGCGTTGCTTAAATCGCTAGAAGAGCCACCTTCAGGGTGTTACTTCGTGTTATTGACAGACTCGCTGGATAGTTTACTCGCGACGATTATCAGTCGCTGTAGCGTGTGGAAAGCCCCGCAGGCGGAGGCTGAAACAGCCAAAACTTGGGTAGAGCAAGCATTGCAGCGCTCGGTGCCAGACCATGCGGTAGGCTTATATCGGGGCGCCCCCTTGGCTGCTCGTGACTTTGTGGCATCGGGCGGGTTAGATCATCACCATAGTGTGGTAGAAAGCTTTTCTACCTATGTGCGCGATAGAACGGGCCTGTTTGACACTATCGAGGTGTTGGTCGCACACTATCCCGCTTCATTGAACTGGCTCAGTCATTTTCTGCTTGATGTACTTAAATGGCGTCAAGGTGTGGGGCAGACCATTGTGCATCGGTATCATCATCAACGGGTTGCCGAGGTGGCCAATGTGCTGACCACCCAGCAAGTTCATTCACTACTACGTGCGCTGCATCAATTACAGCGTCAGTTACAAATTCATACAGGGCTAAATACCGAATTGGTTGTTAGCCAGTGGTTATTATCGATTGGAGAATAACGTGTTAATAGACTCTCATTGCCATCTCGACAAACTGGATTACGACTCGCTGCACCAGAATGTTGCCGATGTTTTAGATAAAGCGCAGGCAAGGGGCGTCGACTATTTCCTTTCGGTGGGGGTAACGCTAGATAGCTTTCCGGCGATGCTAGACATGATCCGACCTTACTCGCATGTTTTTGCCTCATGTGGTGTGCACCCTTTGGATATCGAAAATGGTTTCGATTACGACCGATTGAAAGCCTTAGCGGCTGATGAGCGTGTCGTGGCGGTAGGAGAGACAGGGCTTGATTACCACTATCAGCCAGAGCTTGCTGAGCAGCAGCAAGCGATTTTCCGCCAGCACGTCCGTCTCGCGGTTGAGCTTAACAAACCCTTGATTATCCATACTCGCGCGGCACGTGAAGACACGCTTGCGATTTTACGTGAGGAGGGCGCTGAGCGCGTCGGGGGTGTGCTACACTGTTTTACAGAAAGCTATGAGATGGCAGAGGCGGCGATTGAACTCGGTTTCTACATTTCAATTTCTGGGATAGTGACGTTCAACAAGGCCACAGAGCTGAAAGATGTGGTGCGTCGTATACCGCTTGAGCGCCTGCTGGTTGAAACAGACTCGCCATACTTGGCACCTGTTCCCCATCGTGGCAAGCAAAACCAGCCAGCTTATGTGAAAGAAGTTGCTGAGTACGTCGCGATGTTAAAGGGTGAATCGGTGGAAACGGTCTGTGACGTCACCAGCCGTAACTTTTTTACGCTTTTTTCTGGTGCAAACCCGCAATAATTCAAGTCGCCCGATAACCTTGTCGGGCGTTTTTCTTGCTTAGCACGTCACGCTCCTTTCGCCGCAAGAAAACACCGCTTTTTGATTATCTCGGCCTTGATAAGGCACCATCCCACTTGGTCAATTCTGCGTCATTTTTCGGTTATGTTTGCAACAAAATAACCGATTTATATCGCTAGCCTATCAAAGTTGATCTCGCGCAATTTCACATCTACCTTTTTGAAATGATTAGGAATTATCAATCTATGTCCTAGGTATTACGCGCTGTATTAATTCGTTACGTGAAATACCACACGTTTTATAAATTATTGTTTTCAATTCTTTTTACCTCCTTTTAGATTCTCGATGGGGCACGTATGGGACACGGTGGAAAAGCGCTTATTTAGCTTTTCAACTTGCTGGCCGCTTCTGCTTGGCATGAACTTGCCATAGGTAGTCATCACCATTCTGGCGTCCTTGTGACCCATCTGACGAGCTATCCAGCTCGGATTGGCATCTTCGGTTAGCATCCAGCACGCATAGGTGTGACGGGTTTGATAAGGCGTCCTACGGCGTATACCTGTTCGCTTCATGCAGCTGTTCCAAACAACGGCCAAACCGCTTTTACTGTAGTAACTCCCGCCCTCCGCTTTGGTTGCAGATTTCATGGTTGGTTTGAACACCCATCGACAAGACTCCTCTCGCTGCCTACCTGGCTCTCGAAGCAATACGCTTACACTCTCTTCGTGTGCTAAATAGGTGAGGGCTTTCTGTCGATTCAAAGCATCGATAGCAGGCTCTAATAAGTTAATCGTCCGCTCGCCTGACTTTGTTTTTGGCACCTTGAAGTAGCCGCCGATTGATAGGTTGCGAGTCACTTTTATTTCTCCTCGCTTGAGATCGATATCTTCCCATGCCAAGGCACATAGCTCCCCGTGACGTAAGCCTGTGTATACCGCTACTGTCCAAAGATTTCTCTCTTGTTCAGTGATGGAGGGATGATTAATCAGCGACAGAAATTCATCATATTCGAGTGGATCCGGCTCGGTATCGTCACTACGTACAGGCTTGATTGTCTCGAATGGATTGGAAGCGATATAGCCGGACAGGCAAGCGAAACGCCAAACCTCGGCACACAACGACATGTAAGAGTTGACCGTCCCTGCGGAACGGCCTTTCTTATTGCCGCGATGACTATAAAGAGTCTGACCAGAAATAAGCTGGCTTCGCAGAAGTAATCCATCTTCATAATTGACGTTGACGGCTAGTTTCTCTGGCCCAAGCATTTGAACGCAGGTTTTAGCCACCGATCGTTTATTCCTGAGAGTGGTTCTTGAGTAATCGGCCGCTTTCGCGTTAAGCCACTTCTCAAAAAGCTCTGCAACGGTCATCGACTTGCTTAGGGACGCTGCGCTGCCAAGCTCTCTCGCCTTCTTGGAGTTGGGAAAGCGCGCCAGGTAGTCAAATGTGCCGTCTGATATTTCCGATACAATGACGGCGCGAAGCCGCCCTGCTTTTCGGATATTGGCCGGCGTGGCTTGCCAGCCTTTAAGAGTTTCTTTGCAACGTTTACCGCGGTACAAAAACCAGATACGAATTGATGTGCCGCGTACTTCTACGCCTTCCGGTGTCATCATCACGCGATCCTCTGGTAGTTGTAAAAGGACTTGTCAATTGCCTTACGGTTATATAGCACCTTTCTTCCATTGAGGCGTCCAGAGGGAGATACCTTGATGAATTCAACGCCTTCAATCCAGACGTTGAGTCGAAATTCTTCTATGGTCTTCCTGCCAAGCCCGGTCAATTGACTTAGCATCTTTTCTTCTACCCAATCATTGGGCTGTACGAGTTCTATTGGTTTGGTCATTTGGTCGTTACCTCAAAGAGTTGTAGAAGCCGTTTCCGGCCTTGGTCGTTGTACCAAAAGGTTTCGATTTGCTTTTTGCTATTGGCGGCCTGGTCGAGCCGCCATTCACCGAACTCTTGGCGTTTAAGATTATTTGCGTTGGCCACTCGGCCCACTTTCTGTGGAGAGACACCGATCTCTTTTGCTATGTCGGTTGCAGAGTAGTGGGGGAGTGTGGTGACTGGCATATCCCAGCCAGAGGCGATCAGGGCTTTGATTGCGTTATCAGATAGCCGGCAAGCTGAGAGCAGGCCTAGCGCGACGTCTAGGCTGCAGCTTTCACAGTACGAGTCGAAGCGTGTATGGGCAATGGCTTCGCTGGTTTGGCATCGAGTACATAGCATGGGCGACCTCCCTGGGTGAAGGTAAGTCGCACCATGCAGTTATGGAAGGGGCTGGAGTGTCATATCTATCGGTCAAATGAAACCGATAGCTCTACCCAATCACGATAATCCTTTTTCGTTGCGGTAAGATTGAATAAGCCCTGCTCGAGAAAATAATTAGCGTGTTCGTGAATCCTATAAATGCTAGAGTCGGGATAATCCATTGGATAAGGGAATATGGGTTGGTAACTCAGAGGCTCAGTAAACTTGTTCAATTTGCTTAGTATTGAATACAGGTGATGTTTAATTGTACCTCTACCATTGTTAGACCCCCCCGGGTAAAGCTTTTCATCCTCGGGTGCAAAGTAATAGACGAATTCCCCCTCGCAAAGATCTGATTCTTCAGTTCCATTGGGAAGAAAATCCTCTTCAGACTTTGCTTCAATCCAGTGCTTGTAAAGCGTATAGTTTTTGTCTCGGATAACAAAGAGTATCAGCAAGAGAGATGGATTAAAGCTTTTATCCGCATGATAAAGGCAAGCTAATAGTTTATCGCTAAGCTGCTCGATTTCTCGCAGTGAGAGTTTGTAGTAGTCCGCAACCTCGAAAATAATACGGGCGAGGTGTCTAGGCTTAGTGATTGATGGTATATGCTCGCTCCAGTGGGTTTGTATAGTTACACTACTTCCAATCATTGTCTCGATAAAGTTCAGTGTCGATGGTTCACTTAAGGAATAACGACGGCGAAAAAAACGACCTAAATATGTCTGAGCATCAAAGTCTTCACCATATACTGCCTTGACTGTGTGCTGAAGCTGCTCTGTATTCGTAGCTATGATGAAAACAATTTTATTTAGCTCGAAAAAGTGCTTGACGACTTCGAGCATTTCAACGGCATAGCTAGGGCGGCAGCGATCTAATTCGTCGATAAACACGAATGCTGGTGACTTAATATTATCCCGATGTGCCACTACGGCCTCAACTAACTTCTTGACTTCCTCCCTTAAGTGCTGAATTGAAAGGAGCTTTTCGTTATGCTCATTGACTAAGAGCTTGGCTAGCTTGGCCGCAGAATCACTTACAACTTCTGAGAAATCCACGTCATCAATATGGTCAGAATGCAGGATTTCGGAAGTATCCTCTGTGTTTGAAAATGCATCGGGATCGATGCCAGTGGCTTTTTTAAACAACGCTCTGGTTAATATAGGCGCGGCAGTTTTCATGAATTTAGCGGATTTTTGAGCGATGTTATTGATTGATTGATTTCCCGCGGGAAGCTGACCTTCAAAAGCATTGATTAGAGATGACACGACAGTCAGCATCGGATCATCTGAATAATCTTGCTTCCATGCATCTATGTAAACTACAGGATGAGTATCTTCAATGCTATCCACCCACCGCTTGATGAAGAAGGTCTTTCCGGCTCCCCAACTAGCGTTTAAATTAAGAACATAGCCCCCGCTTTTTGCTACATCTACCAGGTAATTATGTAAGAATGAGGCATATCGAGCTCTGTCCAGAGTGTCTGGCGGAAGCTTTTCACTAGTTGTCGGGCTAGACCAATTAAAGCTTAATGTTTGTTCGGGCATGAGGGATTCCTACTTTTCGCGGGAGAGGGATAACATTCTTGTCCGCTTTGTTGTCCGAGTAGCGACCTCTGGAGGTTAGGGCCGCTTTTTAGACTAGAAGAGCTAATGATTTGCCGACCGTTGTGACAGCATCTTATTGAGTCGAATTAGACATTAGAGCTCTCAATTTCACTATCTCCTCTTTATCTGTTTCATCGAGAACAGGTTTGGGGAATGACCTTTCGTAACTTGCTTTGTTGGTTGGCGAGCCTCCCAAGTATGGCCTCAGTGCGGATTTGCACTGAGAACCATCATCTCCCGCTCTTTGTCCCAAAACAGATAGCAGCATACCTTCGAGGCATACAGGCTTGGAGATAATGATTTCTATACCGCGTTTTCTAGCATACGCCCAGTCTTTTTCTGTGATCTCTACATCATCATCCATGAGAATAAAGCGTCGATCATAGGCCGCCTCTTTTTGTTTACACGCTGCTCTAATAATACTCCCTGGTGACCCCCCGTCAGATGATTCAACCTTGATGGTTTGGCCGTTATGCCTATCATCGTAAAGGCCTTTCATGTGATTTAGGAATGCTCTATCGTGGACTCCTTCCCCAACAATCAATAAAGATGTGACGCTAACCCTGCGACTTTTTCGGCCAGCTCTTCGTTTTGGCTTCGACATGCTGCTATCTCTCCCTAAACGTTTGGTACTGCACCTAGCGCGCCTGCCTGGTACTTAGCATAAAGATTATCATCTGCTCTAATGCCGACCATTTCATCCAGCCTCCATGCTTCACTTGCTAAGTTCTCTTTCTCCACTAGATAGACTTGATGCTTCTTTAAAATATTCAAGACCTCTGGAGTGTGGCAAGTAAATATCAACTGAGCGTCATTAGGATTGGTTTCTTTGTGCTTGAACCAATCTAAAATAACGGGAAGCATGTGTGGATGAAGATCGTTGTCAATCTCATCTAGTACTGCAATGCCCCCAAATTGCAACACGGGAGCAACTCGTCTTAAAAGCACGAAGAGGGCTTTTGTTCCACTTGATTCTTCAAAAAGAGGTAGAGAAAAAGCACCATTCTCACATTTATGTACAGCATATGGAAAAGGAAATGTTATTTCTTTCCCACTTTCATCGTTAAAAGTATGCTCTTTATATTCAATGTCATCAATTCCAAGATCGAGATCGAATATAGCCTGGTGCACCATATCCATTAATGTTTCATTATCTCTTAGGTACTCGGCGACCTCTACTATTGCAGCCTCATGAAAATGTCTACGACCTCTGAATGTAAGGTTAGAAACAAATTTTTTGAAAAACTCATATATATCATTAGCGGTAGATACGTTCTGTTGGTATGCCGCTGATATTACTGATACATTCTGCCTTACTTTTTTTCCTTGTGTGACAGAAAAACCAAAACCTTTCTGCTTAAATGTATAGCCTCCATTATCATCCAGATCGCGGACAAAAACATATGAAAAACTTCGGCTTGTTTTTTTGTACAAAGCTTCACTAATTATACACTTCCTAGTCAGTGAGATAATATACTTATACTCCTGCTCGTCTAGTGTAAAATGAAGCTCAAAGGAAGTTGGCTTATCTCTAAATAGTTGATGTGGAATAAAAGGGATAGCCTCATCCGGCTTGAGATCAAAAGCCGAATCAATAATGAATGAGCTTAAAAAAGCTAATGGACGAAGGAATTGGGTTTTGCCGGCGCCATTGGCACCAACGACTGCCGCTACCTTATTAACACGCTCTCCAGATGGTGCATCAATGTCATAATAAGAAGCGGAAGGCTTTCTTCCGACTTCAAATGACAACTCCTGCTCCTCTGCGAACGAGTAAAAGTTACTGAATAGGAGTTTAGTAAGCAATTTGACCACCTTTGTACAAAATTTTGTTGATTATGGCTTAAAATGAAGGTCTTTTCAAATCAGTTAGCTTGTCAAGAGTGCACGCATGTCACAGAAAGCTCGGTGTTGCAGACCGATCAAAGGTTGTGCAGACAAGCTTTACAGTAGACTCACACTCATTCCCCCAGGAATCCCACCCCTCAATGTTTTGACGAGCAAACAGCTCTATCCGCGGTACATCACCAACTAGCTCTGTGAGTAAATCGCGAAACACCGCCGGCTTCTCACTATGCTGCCCGCGTGGTGCAGTTACATGCTGAATGATCCCGGCGTCCATTCGCTCTAGTAGCTTGCCTTTCACGCCAAAGAGCATATCCTCAGAATTGCCTCGGGTCAGATGGCCCATGCCCATGCAGTCTTTGCCGCTTTTGGCGTGAATCTTATGCCAAGTAAAGCCTTTCATTGTCATCAAGCGGAATCCCCATGCGTGACAAAGTTCGACGGCCTCCATCGGCATTGTTGGCACATGCCACATCGCAAGAAGGCATTGCTCGTCAGCCAAATCCCACACAGGCAAGCGTTTTAAATCTTCTAACTTCATCACCGGGTACTTATGCTTGGCGCCGCGTTTGCCTGAGTTCGCGCTATCTCGATAGCGCCATGGTGGATCTGCGTAAATCAGTTTGTAGCTCATGCCGCCTCCTCGTTGAGCAATCCAAGCTCTCTGGCTTCCCATTTCGAAAGGCAATCCCATCCGCCCATGCTCGCGAAAATTTTGCCGGCCTGCTTTTCGTCGAATTCAATGGGATGAGGCGATGCCATATACCCCGCGGAGATAAAGTGCTCAGGGTTTTGTTGTGCGATAAGTGCATCCTGATGCTCTCGCATCGCTTCAATCAGATCGCTCTCGTAATAGTTCGCGCCTGTCTGCACTTCAGAGTATTTGGCGTACTCTTGGCCATCTTGGCGGCGGCAGAAAACTGCAAGCAATATCGTCCACTGGTGAGGCGCTTCGCCAAGCGCCTGAGCCATCATGCGAGTTACCTTCTCGCGCTTACCATTCTTCAAATTGAAGACACTGCTCTCTTTGTTCTCGCCTTGAACCCACGCAACAGCCAGATTATGAGTTGTAGCGCTAGCAAGGCGGCGAAACGATGTTAGTGCGTTGAATTTTTTGTTCCGCTTTTTCGTCTTTTTACTCATTGGGCACCTCACGCAGCTTGCTCGCGACGCACGTATTTAGTGCCATCAATATTGATAATTGCTGGCTGATAGGCCTCGCCAGAGCTTTCGCCGAACGCAAGCCAGTTTTTATCGACGCCAATAATTTTGGATAGCGCCTCGATGCTGCTCAGCCGCGGCTCTGTCTTTCCCGTTTCAAGATCTAGATAGGTTTGACGGGCGCAGTCGAGCTGCTTGGCCACAGATACTTGAGTGATCCCGGCGTCAATGCGAGCTTGATGTAGTCGTGCTGAAAATGGTGTGGTCATTGGTCGTTACCTCATGTCGGTCGTTTGAAAAGGGGCCGGAGCCCCAGGTTTGGCTTAGCTTGCGAATTGGCCGATAAACGTCTTGATGTGTTTAGCGTTTTCGCTGGCCAGCTTGTCGATGATGATGCCTTTGAACTCTTCGCCCATGGCCTCCACGTGCGCTTCGAGCTTTTTGATGCGCAGCACTAGGATTTGGTTACCGATAGCGCTCATGCGTAACTCAAAGCTGCGCTCTGACAGCCCGTGATAGGGGATACACGTGAACTTGAATACTGCCGGCATCGGGTACTCTTCTTTGGTGCGGATCGCCATCGACTCGTATTCAGACTGACTGGCGCTAAAATCTTCAACGGAAGAATCACCGCCACGCTTATGCTCAAATGTCATGTTACGAACAGCTGCGCTGGCGACGGAAATGTCGATAGGCGTTCCGTTAGATTCGAACGCCTGCAAATTTCCGCTGTAATCTTCAACCCATTCGGCAAGCACTTTCTGTGCGTTACGCTCACCGTCGATTTCTTTGAGTGCTCGGAAGTCTGCCGTGGGTTTTAGCTTGAGTTTCGCCTGGTGCTTACAATGTCCAGGCTCTGCTTGGGTGCCCAGGTCGAAAATGGCTTCTGCGGTCATCACGTCAGGGTCAATAAAGCACTGTGCGCCGTCTTGCTCGTACTTGATTGCATAGTTGATGAACTCATCGATGTGATTGCTTTTCATCACCCCGCGGAATTGGTTGCGGTGCGGCATGTATTGCTCAAGAGAGTGAAGATTGAAATTCTCGGGTAGGGCAGCAACCGGGAAACCAGTACCTGTCAGTTGCTTAAGCAGCTCTGGTGCAGAGCCCAGGGTTTGAATTTGCGTGATTGCGGATTTGTCCATCATGGTTAGCGCACCTCTTTGAGTTTGCGTGGTTCATCGAAAGCCATTTGGCCGTTAACATCTTCTTTAGGGCGGTCGTAGGTCAGCTTCCCGCCTTTTCCGACGTATGCTATTGAGCGATACTGGAAGTCCTCTTTTTTCTTACCGAAGTTGAGCTTTGGCTCGTCCACGGTGATGCCCGCGATAACATCTAAGAATGAGTTATCACTGCTACCGCCCGGCTTTAACTTCAGCTTGATAGTGACTTCGCCCTGTTTGTTGGCCGCTGCCACTGCGCGGCCCACGTTAGATAGAGCAAGCCCGAGTACGTTAGCGACAACCCCACCATCGATGTCTTGCATCAGTTTGGGGAAGTTGGTTACTCGGTCGTACTCTGGTTTCTTTTCCGTTTCATCGGTCATGGTCATTACCTCTTGATTAATGGTTGCGGCGGTAAAGGTGGTGCGTATACCGCTTTGGTTTGCCAGCTTGGTGAACGATGATCAGTGCTTGTTCGCCTGTATAATGCACGTCCACTTTTGTGCCTCGCCGTCGGTATAACTCAACCAGCTCTGCCGCCTCTTGTTTACTGACAGTCTGTGTTTGGTATTCCATTGCGTTCCAAATTGTTAAAGAGCGATATCTAAAAGCACACTGTGGGCAATGCGCTTATAGATGCCCCTGAAAAGCCAGGGGCGGGCATTGTTATGCTGCGCGGTCGTTCAGTGATGCCATGGCATCGTCATAACCAGACCAGTTATCAACTCCGTGGGCTTTGAGTGCGTCCAGCTCTGCTTCACACTGCTGCAAGTGGCGGTACTCGCGCATTGAGATGGAAACCATGCTGTTTTCTAGCTGCTGCTTGGTACTTGGGCCTTGGCTAATATCTGAGGCTTTGCGCATGGCAGGGGCTGTATTTTGCTGCTGCGCTTGTACGGGAGCCTGCTGAGTGGTTGCCGCTTGCTCGGCGCTAGCCTTGGCTTCGGCTTGTGCCTTTTCCTCAGCCTTGCGTGCTTCCTCTTGGCGAATGCGTTGGCGCTCTGCCTCTAGTCGCGCTTCTTCTGCTTTTTGATGATCAGTCATGCGCTTGGCGACAATCGCCTCAAAGGCTGCCGGGTCTGTGAATGCAAGCTGTGCCCAGTCGTTAAATAGGAACAAGTGATCGGATCCGTGCTCAGCAAGGAAGGCTTTGTTTTGGCGGCCAACTTCGGCATAGCTATCTAACTCAATCTTGGCTTTGGCGACGGCATCATTTGCGGCATCTTGCAGGCTATCTAGCTTTTTCTTGCCCTTGAGCGCGTTAGCAATGGAGACGGCAATAGACGGAGTGGGAGCGTTGAGCTCCGCTTCTATGGCGCGTTCGTAGTCACTAATTTGACGATCTGCGGCATCGTGGATTTCTTTGCGGATTTCTTTCTTGCGCTCTTCAACCTGTTTGTTTGCAGCAAGGCGCGCTTGACGGATTTGCTCGCCGATGTAGTTGAGATCTTTGGTGAACTGATCAATGTCAGCCACTTCACCCAGCACCTGCTGGTTGATTGTCTTGATGTTCGCCTCTGCGCTTTTGAATACTTTTACAAGCGCTTCGGCGTTAGCAAAGTCCTGATCGGTTTTCAGTGGTTTTTTAGAGTCCTCAACCAGTTTTTCGGCGGCGGCTCTGTACTCTGGAAGATTGGAGTCCAGTTTTAGGCCATTCATCTGATAGCGGATGGCTGGCAGATCGCGGATTGGCTCCGCCTCTGCTTCCTCGACCTTTTCCGGCGCTTGGTACTCAGAAAGATCTTTCATGAACTGATGCCAGCCCGCCACCAAAGCTTCACGGCGTTTAGGATCGGACTCGTAAAAGCAGTAAGCGTAGTTTTCGCCTTCAACGGGCTCGCTGCCGTCAGTTAAGTCCGAGCACATAAAGATTGCTTTCTCTGCGCCAGACACCAACAGCTGCTGCTCTAGCTGCCAAATGTAATGCAGGTCTAGGCTTTCGTTTTGCACATCTTGAATCAGCTGCTTGTTTAACAATTTGTGCTCAAAAACCACATCATCCAGCATGGTGACGCCATCAAAGCTGGCTAGCATCCAGTCGTATTCATCACTGATTGCAGTGCTTGGGAATAGCTCGTCATCGATAATGCTTTCAGCCAGTGGGCGCGCTGCATCTTCTGCTGCGTGACCTTTATCAAAAATGTGCTTTTGCGCTGGGGTCACCTCTGGCACTTCGCCTGTCGCTTTTTGGTGAAGCAATTTAGCGCGTGTTAGGTATTTGCTATCGCCCATCATCGCAGGCGCTTCGCTCGCGGTCATTTTAGTAGCGCGTAGCTCGTGCCATTCCGCAGAGCCTTGAGTGACATTAATGGTGATCATGCTGCATTCTCCTGTGCTTCAACATTGCGGATGGCTTGCATCTGCGCATCGGTTAGCGTGCCCTTCGACGTTATCTTGGCGATAATCGCTTCGGCGGTGGTTTTGCCTTCGGTAATTGCCTTGGCCCATGCCTCGAAGTTCTTCTCAAAGTGCGCAGCCGGATATTCAGGTTTTTCTAGCTCCGCTTCATGTTTGGGGGTAGGGTTAACCTCTTTCTCCTCAGCTTGAGCTGGGATATCGCGAACTTCTTCCGCAAGGCTGATACCACGTAAGCGATCCGCGTAGGCTTTCCGTGCCGAGAAGCCAAATGCCCGCCATTCAAGCATTTTCTTGGGGTAGGCTTTCCAGGTATTGCGCCCCCATAGGCCAGCTTGCTCTGCATCTTGTTTTGAAAACTCGCCCACGAACTCAATGTTCTTGCCGTTGCGCTGTCGCACGATGATGCAACGCGCTGTCATGGTCCCTTCATCAAACTCATCGCGAATATCAATGAGATCAGGGGCTGACATAATCAAAGCGCGAAGTCCATCACCCCATACTGAGGGGCGGCCATTGACTACGGCGATATTTTGAAGCGCTTGTACCGGTTGAAGGCCAAGCTCTGCGCCCATCTGCACGGCGACGAGTACGTTGCCAGGTTTACCCTGATAATCCTTTGGCACCATTTCAGAGTTGGCCATTAAATCCGCCATTCGCATGGCTTCGTCGAGTGATTGCGGGGTGAGCGAAAACCCGCCAGTCGTTGCTAGCTGTGTCATGGTCGTTACCTTTTTATTTGATTACGCGGCCTGGGCAGGCAGCTGGTCGAATGCTTGTTCGATGCGCTGGCGATGTTCTTCAATGAACGAATCTAGAGCGCTGTATGCGAATGCTTGTAAACCAAGTAGCTTTTGCATGACGTGTGGCGCGTCGGGGTCGTAGTCCATCAAAAACTTGAGTAGGCCGTCGGCAGCTTTTCCTTCTTGGAAGTCGCCGAAGTAGAAAGAGCCAAAGTCACTGAGTGATAGGCCACAGAACTCTCTATTGCCCAAGATTCGGTCTTTGCCATCCTCAATGAATGCCTTAAGTTCATTGGCGCGAGCATCTTGGCGGTCGAGCTTGTCTGTATGCTCTGCGAGTTGAGCGTCGTAATGGTTATCAATGCCTGAAATCATGTTACAATCCTCATGTTGTGCGGGTTTTCTTGGTCGTTAACCCCTCAATCCAATGCTCTTCAGTAGAGATTGGTTGTTACCTCAAGCCGCGAAAGCGGTTGGGAAGTGTGATTTGGTCGTTGCACTTCCCCGAACTGGCCCCGCCTCTGTGCGGGGCTTTTTCGTATTAGGCTTAACTACCTCGTACGTAACGTTAATTGCTCTGCGCTAATGCGATGGAAGGATGGTAATATTAATTACGCAATAAAGTCAAACTATTTTTCGTAATATAAATTACTTTGGGTAATTATAATGACACTATGAGGTAAAAAAAACCGCAAGCGCGGTTTATCTATGATTTCTAGGCGGGGTGTGACCTAAACTGGGCGAACGTGGGCAACTACAGTTCCGACCAACCGGCAGTTACCGTTAATCTTTATATATTTCATATCTGGCGGATAGTTGGGATTAAGTGCTTTGAGTATCTTCTGCCCATCAATGATCTGTAATTGCTTAAAGGTCGCTTCATTAGACTCTTCAAGCTGAGCAACTACAAACTTACCATGCTCGGGCTCGACGATATCTGGATCGACATAAATTAGATCTCCCTCACAAAATCGGTCAAGCATTGAGTCGCCGCGAACAGTCAATATGAATGTTCGAGGTCCACACCTAGATGGGCAAGGGTAGTATTCGTAATCTTGCTCTGGATACTCATTGATAGCTGTAAATGCGCCAGCCTGAACCCAGCTGATCAGCGGGCACTTTTGCTCAACTTTGGGGCCCGGAGATACATTTGATTGGATGGAATCTTGTTCTTCTACGGGCAGATCTCCAAAAGCTAGCCACTGAGCCCGGCAGTTTAGCTCGTAGGTAAGTGCGACCAGTACCCTATCCTTAACCCCTTTCTGTATACCCAGCTCAAGGTTAGATATTGAGATTCGGCTGAACTTCATCTCCGGTAAACGTTTGGCAACGCGTCTCGCCAGCTCATCTTGTGTCAGCCCGAGCTCCACTCGCCTTTGCTTTACCCGATCGCCAATAGTCATCGTCAACTCTCTTAAGTTTTTTATTTCTTTAATTAATTACTGTCACGGACAGAATGCCACATTTATTACTTTTTTTTATTACGTCACAAAGATTGAGTTTTTAGGTAATTAAAATTACTATTGGTGTGGGAGGTAGAGATGAAAAGCAATCTTTATGACATTTTGTTGAGCGTTTATGGTTCCGAAGCCGCCATTGCCAAAGCCTTTGGCGTCGAACGAGCTGCGCACTGGAAGAGAAAAGTACCAGAGCGCGTTGCGCTTTTGTGCCATCTAAGTCCCGACATCCCTTATCAGTACAACCCTACGACATATCAGAGGGATATGAAGGGCCTTAGGCTTGTTTTAGAAAAACCAACGACCAATAACGAGGTAACGACCAATGACCAAAACCTATATTCACAAGCGGCTTGACCAGCTGGAGCAGAATCGGCTGATTGGCAAGCCTGGCTTATCGATGAAGGACGTTCGAGACAGCCAGGTCAAAGTACGCTTCACTGAGCATGAGAATGACTTGCTTACTCTTTTAAGCAAGCAACTCGGCCAGCCCAAAGCCGTTTTATCAAACGTGATTTTGATTGACGCGATTATCGACTTGCTGGCTGAAGACCCTCTTTTACGCAGTGATGTTATGGCTGCGTGGCGCGACCAAGGCCAACCTGAACTCGACTTTTTCTCTGAAATCGACAAGCGCGCTAAGTATCAACCTGAGCCGATTGATGGCGAATTCTGCCATATCCCGCCAGCTGATCACCGCTTGGAGCTACTTCGTCGCGAGGAGGATCTGTGAAAAACGTTCTCATGCAGTACATCCGAGGAGAGCGCAAGATAGAAAACCTAGATGCTCACGATGCCTTTAGTGAGCTAGTGATTAACGCTGCGGCTAATCGCCGCGGCGTTCGTCCCGATCAAATGCGCTTATCTCTCACCATCAAGTCAATCTCAGACCCTGTAATGACGGGGCCTGATAACTACGTTTGCATGCCAAAAGTTAACGAATGGCAGGGGCTGCACTAATGAAAGATCACGCCATCATAGCCGAGCTGCTGGGGCAGGGCGCAAACCTGTCTATATCACGCATTGTTGTTCGTATGTGCGGGGGTAACTACACCGTTGCCGCTGTGCTGAGTCAGCTTATTTTCTGGTCGAATCGTGCCAGTCAAAAGGGCGGGTGGTTTTATAAAAGTCAGGTCGAGTTAGCTGATGAACTGGAGCTTAGCCGAGACCAGGTGAAGCGTGCTATTTCCAAAGCTAAATCATTGCACTCTGACGTGATTGAAACCCATGTTAGGCGTGCTAATGGCGCACCAACAACGCACTTTAAAATCAACTTTGAATCACTGATTGAAGCCGCAAAAACCGTTATGGCGGAATCGCCCAATCGAAATGGCGAAACCGCACAATCCATTGGGCGAAATCGCCCAAACCACGGGGCGGATGCGCCCAATCCACAGGGCGGAACCGCCCAATCCATAACAGATCCGAACACAGATCCGATCACAGATCCGAACAACAATAATACGCGCAAGTCTGCGCTGGACTTCTCGACTTGGCCTAGCAAACCCTCTCGGGATGTTTTCAAAGACTGGAAAACCCTTCGAGACAAAAAACGGGCTCCCATCACCCAGACCGTGATTAACCGACTCGGCAAAAAAATCACCGATGCAAACCAACGTCTCGGACTCACCGTCGATGACGTTCTGGGAATTTGTGTTGAACGGGGATGGCAGGGCTTTGAAGTCGCCTGGCTTGAGAACTACGCCACGCAACCTGGCGGTAAGCAAGCTCAACTCGAACAGCGAAACCGCAGCGCTGTTGACGAGTGGCTAGGGGAAAACCACTGCGGAAACGTGTACGACCACAAGTAAAACACGAGGTAACGACCAAATGACTAGCAACGACCGAAAACAATTTGCCACTGCGCTCACTGACGTCCTCGCCGTGTATGGCCGCGAGACGTCAAAGGGCGTTCTACGTGTGTACTGGGAAGCGCTGAAGCACTACGACCTAAGCGCAGTGTTAGAAGCGCTGTCTCGACATACGCAAAACCCGGACAACGGCCAGTTTGCACCGAAACCTGCGGATCTTATCAAGCTGATGGGTGGCACGAGTAATGACCGAGCGCTGATCGCATGGGCCAAAGTCAGCAAAGCCATCGGCTCTGTTGGTGGGCAAAACTCCATTGTGTTTGATGATGCGCTAATTCACGCCGTGATCCACGACATGGGCGGCTGGCCGGCAATCTGCCAACGGCCAGAAGACGAGCTCAAGTTTGTGGCGAAGGAGTTTGAAAACCGCTATCGCACTTACTTGTTCCATCAGCCGCAAAGCTATCCGTCAAAGCTTATCGGCATAGCTGAAATGGGCAACGCACAGGCGGGGTTTCCCGTTGATCCGCCACTGATTATCGGTCAGCGAGAAACATGCCGACTGGTGTACAAGAGTGGCAGCCGCAACGAGTCAGCTCCAAAGGCGCTCATTGAAACACGCAAGCTGATCTCTGGAGGTGCCCATGCAGCCTAATCACGAAGAAATGCGCGCAGAGCTAGCGGCGGATGCCTTTGTAGCATACGTGCGCCTGCTATCACTGCACAGTTCTGACAAAGCACAAGCAATCAAAGAAATTGCTGGTTGCACCGGTAAATCGGAGGTGACCGTTCGTGGCTGGCAAAAACGCGGCGTGCAAGGGCGCGATAACGCGATGGTGATGTGCCAATTCGCCCAATTACGTGGCTTCTACTTTGGCATTCACATGTTGATGCCAACAGAAAAGGTGGTGGCGCGTTACATCGATATCGAGCGCGCAAGGCTTGGCTATGCAGCATGACCGCAAGCTAACAGCCGAGCTTTTGACCGAAGCCGGCATGATGCCGTTTGTCAGAGGAATCGCGGCACGGTTTGGCACAAACGGCAAGCTCGAAGATATCGCGGTGATCACAAAACGCGGGGGCGCTTACGTGGGTCAGTATCCACAACGCGCTGAAAACCGCGTGGTGCCACTCGATACGCAGTACAAGTGAGGTAACGACCAATGGCATTAATCGAAAAACATCCGATGCGAACGCCGCTCAAAGAAATGATGGCGATTCGTAGGCATGCCGCTAGGTGGGTGAAGTCGGGCAAATATCGGCTCAAACAAGGCACGCAGTTCAGCAGGGTGGCAACGATTGCGCGCGGATCAGCATGGAAAACGCTTCGAGAAATCGAAGCGGATATTCAATATTTCTTTCCCGATACGCCGGATACGCAAGCCGCGATTTCGGCAAGGCTGCGCGAAGTCAGTCCCTGTAAACATGGCCTAGTAAAACAGCGAACGTACTACACGAGCGAACGCGGCACGATTGTGCATGTTTACCGTTTGGTGCCTGTCACATGGCTGGAAGAGAAAGCAGAGCGGGAGGCGGCATGACAGCACAAGAAATAGGTCTTGCTGTTTGGGCTGTGATTGCTCTAGTCGGTTACGTGCTGTGGCTGGGTAAGTTCTTCTGCGGGAATGAGAGGGACTACGACTGATGCAATTGTCTCTTGTTAAGTTACAAGGCGGCACGCTGATGCCGCTCACTGATGACGATAAATCGCTGATCGACAAAAAGCGCGTCGGTACGGTGCTTGAAGCGCACTTTAAAGAGAATCGTAACCCGCGGTTTCACAGGAAATATTTTGCGCTGCTGAATCTTGGCTTTGACTACTGGACGCCAAAAGGTGGGGCTATCTCGCCGCATGAGCGCAACCTTGTGTGTCGGTTTGCGAAGGAGCTTTCAAAGATTGGCGGCGCGGAGCAGACGCTGCAAGAGCTGGCTAGCAATTATCTGGATGCTATGGCAGCGAAGCGCGCCAATATCGAAGTGGAGAAGAGCTTCGAGGCTTATCGGAAGTGGGTAGTGGCCGAAGCTGGTTTCTACAAAACCGTGACGTTACCGAACGGGACCGTTAAGCGTGAAGCTAAATCGATCAGCTTTGCGCGTATGGACGAGCGCGAGTTCGACGAGCTCTACACCGCGTCACTAACTGTCATTTGGAATCACATACTGCATGGGCATTTTGAAAGTGAAGCCGACGTGGATCATGCGGTGAACACATTGCTGGGGTTTGTATGAAAGCGAAAGCACCGGCGTTACGCAGCAAGAAACTTACCGACGGAGCTCGCGGACAGCAGTGCGCATTGCAGATTGTTGGCGTGTGCAATTACAACCCGGAAACTGTCGTGTTTGCGCACTTGCCAAGCGAAACCCATGGCATGGCGTACAAATCGGACGACATTTGGGGCGTTGATGCGTGCTCTGCTTGTCATGATGCTATCGATGGACGAATTGGATACGAGTTCGAACCAGGCGAGCGTGAGCAGTACATGCTGCGCGCATTGCACATCACGCTGATGCGTCGCGTACGTGACGGCGTTATTGAGATTAAGGGGGCTAAGTATGTTTGATGACAACGTGTATTCCCTAGAGCGCAAATTGGGGCGGATTAAGCACCAGGGCGGCAACGTGAAGAAAGTCCGTCGCGAAGCTGAAACCGAAGAGTGTGCAGAGTTGGTACGCTGGGCGCGCAAGACCGTGATCGCTGGCATTACCGTGGGTGATTTCTTGACGCATGTGCCAAACGAAGGCAAACGCGGCAAGAAAGCGAGAGCCGACTTCTATCGCCTTGGCGGTCAGCCCGGCTACCCGGATTACATTCTCGATGTAGCGGCTTGTGACTATCACGGCCTGCGAATCGAAGCAAAAGAGCCGAATGGTGGACGTATTAGCGACGACCAGCGCAAGTGGGAAATGCGATTGACGAGCCAAAACTATCTATTCGTCTACTGCTACAGCGCAGATGAAATGAAAACACTGATTACTGAATACTTAACCGGCCAATTGCAGGGGCCGACATTAGGAGGTGCCGCATGAGCCAAGGACTAGAACTGTTTATTCGTATGCATTTGGAGAAGACACCAAGCATGCAACGTGGGCGCCAGACACTGACTGGTGATGTGATACTAGGCGTGCTGGGTAAGTTGCAGCGTGGACATCCTTTGGGCAGTGACGCGATCATGTGGCGGTGGCTTGATGATGCGCAGGCTCGGGAGCGGATTGAGCAACGACTGCTTCACGAACTCAAGCAGGGAGAGAATGTCCGTAAAGACCTGGGCAAGCATATCGTAGTGACCGCGATAGATGCGTTTCATGGTACGCCGACGCTTGGCCAGGCGCGGAAACTTAAGACGCTATGGAAGTCGCACAGTGAGCAAGCTAAGCGCAGCAAGCGGCTTATTCGTGGCTACAAGTTGAGCATAGCGAAAGCAGAGAAGCAGGAGCTGGCCGCGACGAGTGAGTTTAGACAGAAGCATTATCAGGGCGAGATTGCACGGCTGAATGAGCTTGTCGAGGCAGAGCGGGCGCGGCTTGATACATACGCAGAGAAGCAGGCGGCCAAGAGCACTAAGTGTCCGAAATGCGCTGGGACGGGGCAAGTGAAGATGAATGCCTGTGGCGCATGTGAAGGGCGTGGTGCGTTACGACTGACTGCGGATGGTTTGAGAAAAATACTGCGGAGTAATGGGGTGCGAATGTCGGAGAAGCTTTGGCGGGACGAGTTGGAGCCATTGTTTACGCAGACATTGTGGAGGCTTGATGTTGCGCATGATGAGGCGGCGCATGCGTTGAGTAAGTATCTAATTTATGAGGGAAATGAACAAGCCTTTATGGATATACCATAAACGCGCTGCTCGTAACATTTTACGTGGTTAAACACTATATATTTTCCTGAGGTCTGATAAGCTATAGCTCAAGGGCTTTGTATGGCTTATAACCCCTGAGCTGTTCGGGTTGTACCGGAGTTTTAGCTGTATGTAACATATGGAATTATTGTACATGGATGTTGAGGGCGGTTTAGTTCACGGCCCTTGGTAGAAACTGAGAGCATATTATAATTGCTTGATATTGCTGGTAATTCTACCAATTTAATTTTTTATGAAAAGGTTTGTAGTGTTTGAAATTAAAAGGCTCAATGTTAATCCTGACGATCTTGAACAGCTAGGCACGAAAGAAAAATTTTGGTTTAGTTTTAAAGGTGGAAATGTTCAGTGGCTTTTTAAATACTCGCGTGAAAACACTGGAGAGCACTGGTCTGAGAAAGTCGCGGAAGAACTATGCAAGCTGCTGGGAATTCCCCATGTGAAGTATGAAATGGCTCAGATGAATGAGCGGTATGGGATTGTAACTCCCAATGCTGTGCCTGAGCAGTATCGAATGATTATGGGTAACGAAGTTCTACACAAAGATAGTCCTTCGACGTACCCAGAACCGTTTGGTGATACACAGCAGTTTGTTAGAGTTAAGCAGCATACTGTCAGTAGAGTTCTTGGTTGTCTTGATGGTGTAAATCCACCTAAGAGTTGGGAAGGTAATAATAATCTCAATGCGGGAGATGTATTCTGTGGATACTTGTTGCTAGATGCATTAATTAGTAACCAAGATCGACATCATGAAAATTGGGCAATAGTGATGAATGTTGATACGCAAGAGAAGTTTTTATGCGAAACCTATGATCATGCAGCGAGTCTTGGGAGAGAGTTGCTCGATCAGGAGCGTCACGAGCGTTTAACAACCAAAGACATTAATAGAGGTGTTGGCAAGTTTGTTCGTAGAGCAAGGTCTGAGCTTTTTAAGCTAAAAACAGATAAAAAGCCACTATTTACAAATGAAGCATTTTTTCACGCGGTTGATAAACGAGCTAGAACAAAAGACTATTGGCTTGGGAAATTAGCTTCAATTAATGATGATGATATTTTTGATATTTTTAATCGAATACCGGCGGAAGTTATATCTGAATTGGCTAAAGAGTTTTCTTTTAAAATGGTGATTGAAAATAAAAAAAGGTTATTAGAAGATGAACGAGCATGAGGCAGTATACTTGGCGTGGCAATCACCGGACTCCAGGGACTGGTATGTGATTGGTGCATTAACTCGAATTTCTAATGGGTACGAGTTTCATTATACCAAAGGCGCATTGTATGCGGAAAAATTCGTTCCATTTAGTGGAATGGAGGACCTGTATAAGTCATATGTATCTTCTGAATTATTTCCGCTATTTCAAAATAGAGTGTTATCTAGTAAGCGGCCAGAATACCCTAGATTTATTAAATGGTTAGGTCTTTCTGAGGAAGAAGCCACCCCAATCAACATTTTAGCAAGATCGGGTGGACTTAGAAGTACTGATAGGATGCAAATGTTTAGGAAGATCTCCACTAGAAAAGATGGCAGTTTTGAACACTTTTTCTTTGTTCATGGTTTAAGTTATTTAACAAGATCGGCACAGAAGCGAGTAGAGACATTAGAGGCTGGAGAGGCTTTATCTTTATGTTTAGATTGTCAAAATAAGCACGATGAAAATGCAGTTATCATTCGTGCTGATAACCCAGCTGAAATTGTTGGATATTGCCCTCGATATTTAGCCAAAGACATCGCAAAGCTTTTAAATATTTCAGATTATGTGGATTTAACAGTAGAAAAAATTGAAAAAGATGCACCAGTCAATTATCAATTGATGTGCAAAGTTTCAGGTAGAGTGAGTGAGAGCTATAGCAATAAATTGGACATGCAAGAAGAATATGAGTTTATCGTGTGATAGAACTCTGGCGTGTCCTCTTATTATTGACGGTTTACCACTGTATGCGTCGGCTGGTTATATCCAGCCGATATTGGGTATTTGCCATATTGTCGATGGTATCTTACTTCATCGATAGGATAGAAGGTACGCAATAGTTCTCAATGATGCCCGCTGCTTAGTTTGTGAATGCTTATTGAGCTAGCTGGAGTGTCAGCGAGTTTAAACGTGATAGTGTTTAGTTGTACAGTTTCCAGTTGGTAATGTTTCATTGAATCTATTCCATGCGACCTCGCTAACATAACTTCACGGAAGGCTAAACCCGTAATAGCTTACCCGCCTATCGGACGCTGAAGGATGTGCAAGCTTGATAGCGTTTGTATGCGTTGCCGCCATTTAATTATCTGGCGTTGTTTTATATTGCATTTTGCCTTGATAGGACGCCCACAGAATCGTAAGCTTGACAGCATATCTCCACGATTTAACGCGGCAGTGCTCTAGCAAGATTTTAGACGAGCTTGATGACACGTAGTGAGCAATACATCTTGAAAGGTTACTCAAAAGTTATAAGAGTGCGGTGAAAAGTAGCATGTAAATTTATGCTGGTGAACATATGCACAAGGGTAGGCTGTTAGTGATAAATTTTTTAGGCAGGTAAAGATGCAAGAAGCATTTCAATTTGAGAACCAGCGCTTAGAAGCGGAACTTGCTGCTTGGGAGGTATCTGACTCGGATAAAGGGCAAATATATACACGCCCTGAAGTAGTTGAGTTTATGCTAACAGCAATTGGCCTAAACACTGCCGAGGATGTAGAGCAATGTCGCATATTGGAGCCTTCGTGTGGGGAGGGAGAGTTTGTAATCGCCATAGTGCGACGGTTGCTCTCAGTATATGAGCAACGGCCATCCGTAGATAAGCTCTCTCCCATGCTGCTTGCTGTGGATATGGTTGGTATTAGTCTAGACATAGCTAAGCGGAAAGTGTCAAGCTTGCTGTTTGGTCATGGCTACAACTCCACCGAAGTCGAGTTTTTGTTAAGTCAGTGGTTTTTAAAAGCAGATTTTCTGCAGGCTGATATACCTCAAGGTTTTACGCATGTTATCGGCAATCCACCGTATGTAAGGGTGGAAAGCATACCCAAGGGCATATTGAGGAGTTATCGGCAAAGATTTGTCACTATGACAGATCGTGCAGATTTATATATTCCCTTTTACGAAAAAGGTCTATCTGTACTTGAAAAAAAAGGCCGCCTCTCATTTATTTGTACAGATCGCTGGGTAAAGAATACTTACGGTAAATCTCTTCGAAAGTTCATAAGTGACTCGTTCGGACTAGAGTTATTTGTTGATCTATACGGTGTTGAAGCTTTTGAAAAAACCGTGATGACGTATCCTGCTATCACTCAAATAGTTAAGAAACGACGAGATTTAACTGTTTTAATGCACGAAACAGACTTTTCTGAAAAAGAAGCAAAGAAAGCTGTAGCTGCGTTACAAGGCGAGGGTACGGATCTTCAGGTAAGAAGAGATGTTGTTAACGGTGAGCGACCTTGGTTGCTTGGTTCTTCGGACCAAGTAGCACTAGTAAATAAGTTGGAAAGTAAATTTCCCCTGTTGGAGGACGCTGGGTGCAAAGTGTTTATTGGTGCAGCGACTGGCGCCAATAAGGTATACATCGTTAACTCAGATCATGTAGGCGCTGTTATTGAAGAAAGTAGGCTTTTGCCTTTGATTACAGCAAATGAGATTAAGAATGGAGATATACGATGGAAAGAGCGTTATCTCATCAACACTTATGATGATAATGGCCTTGTTGACTTAGATGATTATCCATTATTATCAGAGTACCTCAACAATCATAAAAAGGCACTTTGCGAGCGTCATGTGGCGAAAAAAGATCCGACGCGATGGTATAAAACAATTGATCGAGTTTATGAACACCGAGCCAGGACAGAGAAACTACTGATACCTGACATAAGTAGTGAGCCGGTCGTTATTTACGATGAAGGTAGATATTATCCAAATAATTCAATTTACTACGTATGTTCTGACGAATGGGACCTAAGCGCTCTAAGAGTGATCCTGCTGTCCAATATAACAAAGGTGTTTATATCGACCTATAGCACAAAAATTGCCAAGGGATATCTTCGCTTCCAAGCTCAGCACTTGAGAAAATTAAGATTGCCACGCTGGAATAGCTTATCTGAGGATCTAAGAAACCGGCTTATCGCTGCAGGTCAAATGGAGCCGGTGGAAATGGACTTCTTGTCATTAGCATGTGAAGTCTATGAATTGAATGAAAAAGAAAAATCTATAGTAGGTATTTAGATGGCACTAAACCTAGAAGGGTACGAAAAGCGCGTTTCAGATGCAGTGAAGAGCTTTTGGAGCGTTAGGGAAAGAGAGGGCGTTCGAAGTGGAAAAACTCTTGATGCTTTTGTAGAGCTACTAACATGGGTTGTCCGGAGGCATGGATTGCCAGAGGCCATCGTACTTACTGGTAGAAAAGCACAGTTACCAGGCTTCTTTCGGCCTACAAAGTCTTGGGACGTTATTATTATGGACCACGACACATTAATTGCCGCTATCGAGCTCAAGTCAATTGCTGACTCTTTCGGAAAAAATGCGAATAATCGTAACGAGGAGGCTCTTGGTAGCGGAGTAGATATAAAAGAAGCATTCGAAGAAAACGCTTTCGAAGGGCTAACGCGATTATTCACAGGTTATTTAATTTTAGTTGAAGACTGCCAGCAAACTCGTACGAGTGTACAAATTCAAATGAAGCACTTTAGGGCCATGGAAGAGTTTATGCTAAACCCCAAAGAGCGAGACACTTTGTATACGAAAAATTCTAAAGATGAGTATCCGGCTATCGATGGTGTTTCGTATATGAATCGATTTGACATTCTTTGTCGCCGGCTAATGCAGAAAAATCTTTACACAGCAGCATCTGTTATCAAGTCACCAAGAAGTGCTATCGAAAGTGGAGATTATAGCGCTATTACCAGAGAGACAAGTATTAAAGCGTTCCTGGCTTCGTTAGCCAGCCACGCGGAAACTATTGCTGCTATAAAAACTGACTGACAGGCAGCCGCATAAGTAAATAGTATTGTAGCTGGCATACCTATAGCTTATCTTGCCAGGATAAATTTAAAGGTAGCACCATGGGGCATTAACCGTTTTACTGCGGCTGAAAAATATAGACAGAAGGACAGCGCAATAATGTCACTTAAAAGCAAAAATACAGGGCTTGTTCCTGGCTGTTACACGTTGAGTTGCATTCCGGGAAGAGAGATAAAAGCATCCCTAGGTGTAATAGAATACACTTTAACCTTTACGCAAAGCGAGCCTGCAGAAAAAGTTACTCAGGCCTTTGAGGGGTTACTTGAGCGAGCGCTTAGTCAGGGAGCTCATTCAGTTGTGAATGTGAGACTAGAAACAAGCATATATCGCCCTTTTTTTGGGATCGACTCAACCATTTTATTTGCCTATGGAGAAGCTGTTTTAGTTGAATAGACTAGTACCGGGCAGGTAAACTATTTCTTGCTCGCTTTTTTGTACATCACAACATCTTCAAGCCAAAACTGCCACTTGCCCGCGCCAATGATTATGGGGCGGGGGAATGACACACCATCATGTTGGCGTTTCTCATATACTGCTTCTCTGACGGCTTGTACACTCATATCGAGCAGTGTGGCCGTTTCTGTTATCGATAATCGAAGGGGAGTTGGCATAGATCGTTATCATCGCTATATGTACTATAAGCCTAGCAGGCACGACCGCATATGTAGTACTACTACTGGGGTGTAGTAGTACTCAATAGCGATAACAATCACAAAATACGGCACAACCCTGATTTTGAATCTAGAAAAAACTAGAAATCTAGATTTTTGGTGGTATTGTATGATCTGTAACTTTGCAGGAGGTACATATGCCCAACTACTATGTTGATGCCGAGATAGCATCTAGGATCGAAATGCTTGTTAAAAAAGAACCATTTGAGGAGCTTACATTTAATGAAGCATTATTACGCTTGCTTGCTCTTATTCCTAAAGAGAAAGCTGAGGCTGATAAGATACTGGAGGAGATCCTGGGCTCTATCTCTGATAAACCCAAGGTGAAATCCTCTCCTAGGCCTCACGAATGGGTGATGGATGTCCCTGAGCTTAAAGGGAAAAAGAGGTTTGCGACCTGGAAGTCTATATGTGACTATTTATCTATCGATGTCGGATCTGATTCTGCAAGGCGAAAGCTGCAGGCATGGGTTATGACTAATCGGCCCAATTGGCCTTCCGTTCCAGATGCTTGAGCTGGTTTAAGCTATCTATACCAAGCAAGAGATTGCTTTGTCACTCCCTTGCTTGGCTTGAGAAGCAATGATTCGACACGTGTCTTTGTTTCTCTCATGCCGATGTGTTATTTGTTAGTCAATTCTAATGGAACGAATAACACCATGACTAAAAATCTATTCTGTATTCTATCTTTGGCACTCCCCCTGGTGTTGCTTTCTGGCAATGCTGATGCGTCCACAGTAAAGAAGAGCAAGTCTGGCATCTGTCACGACACCCATAGCTCTTTTTACAGCCGCACTAAGAACTTCACCCCTTTCGATACCCTTCAAGCTTGCTTAAACAGCGGTGGCCGGTTACCAAAGAACTACTCGGGCCCCGGTGTCAAAGCTGCTGTGAGCCAAGCTACCGATGAAGCCAAGCGAGAGAACCGGGCATACAGTAAGCTTTACGATCGCGATGACTGGCCGCATTGGTCTGATCATGATGGAGATTGTCAGGATACGCGCGCCGAGATTTTAATTGAGCGTTCAGAGGCTCCTGTAACGTTTACTAATGATCGTGATTGCACTGTTAAGACCGGTCGCTGGATAGGGCAGTTCACCGGCAAGATATATACGAAGGCTAGTGATGTTGATATTGACCATGTCGTCGCTCTGAAGTGGGCGCATGGCCATGGCGGGCAGGATTGGTCACGCAGCGAGAAAGAGCGGTTTGCTAATGAACCGGACAACTTGATTATCGTCGATGACGGTTTGAATTCGCAGAAGGGTGCACAGGGGCCGGATGATTGGTTGCCTGAAGTGCAGCCGTATCGTTGCAATTACCTGCGACAGTTTACGAGTGTTATGACCGAGTACGGGCTTGCTTATGTGGATGCTGAGCGGGCCAGGGTGGCTGAGTTGCGGCTTGAGTGTTCTGCTGATCTTTAATCGTACAAGTAAAGAGTTTTGGAGTTATTAGTAATGGAAGAGCAAAGCGTCGAGGATATATATCGTCACCTATGGGAGCAGGATGAAAAAGCGAAGGAAGTAAACAGGTCTTTTGTATTCAGGAAAAAAGACTTCTTAATAATGGTGGGAGGTTTTTTGCTTGCTATTTTGTCAATTGTATTCTTGTTCATCGAGGCGAGAACTAGTAATCACCAATATGAGCAATTATCTCTAGCGTGCTTGGGTCTTAGCCTTCTTTTTATGCAGGGCCCTGCTGTATTAGTAATCATCAAATCCTTGAAAAGACCCGTGAGAAGTACTTTTGAGGCAATAGCCGAAGCGAGTGGATCTGATTACGATCTTGCCCAAGAGCTAGCTAAATTTGAGTACTCAGAGTTGAAGCATGTACAAGCAAGAATAGAAATGGAGAAAGGGGCCGTTGATGCTAAGTTGGGCATGATATTTGGTAATATCAGAAAGATTGGGTGGCTACCAACGGCACTGACAGTTGTCGCCACCTTTCACACCTTAGCTCAAGAGGATAGCTCATTTCCTTGGATAAAAGCCGCTGCCATAGTGACTACGATTTATGCGTTGTCGGGGCTGATATACGCAATATGTTTTCGAATAGACCGCTGCCTAGTGACTCTTGACTCCGCTATTAGAGTGAAAGATGAGAAAGCGCACGCAGCGAGCTCATGATGAAGGAGTATGATTAGCCTACGCACAGCGCCTTGTTTTCGCTATTAGAAAGGGCCTCGATTTGGCCAGTAAAAACTATCATCATGAGGTAGGGGGGAAGGCACTTTAGTACGGCTCTTCTTGTAGTGTTTAATTCGTTCCTTAAAGTCACCTTTATCGTTTGACATGATCATTAAGTCTGGACCATGTAAAGCGAAATCCACTACGATTTGCTCTCTATATCTTAGCCATGTAATCAACGCGCCCACATTGGTTATGGAGTCGCGTTTGACTGCGAGCCATGCTGTTGCCTCAATATCTCGATTTGACATCTTTTTGTAGGGGTTTCTAAAGCCAGCTAAGCGGTCAATCAAGTGAAAATGATTAGCTATGACCAACAAAGCGATCGCGGCTATAATGATATACCTATCCGTTTGCATCTGTCATATTCCTTTTTCAGCGGCATAAGATTATTAATTGCTGAGAGGCGTTTTAGTTAAACCCTATCCCTTTAAGTCGAGTCGCTCTACATGTAAGCCTCTATCAACGGCATAAAGCTCGGCATCATGGTTAGTGAATGGAACACCGATGATATTGAAGCCAATTTTCTTAAGTAGTCCTTGGCGCTTCGCTTCGAGTTCCGTCGCCTGCTCGTTTGAAGCAGTCAGCAAATTCTCGTAAAACGCGTTCATCTCATCTGCGAGCGTTTGAATTTCCTCAATGTGCGCGATGACGACGCCTGAATCGGCGCCGGCGTCAAACAACAGGTTTAGCTCATTGTGTGTTAGTAGCGTGTATTGCATGTTAAGCCTTGCCATATCGAATAATATCTTGAGCCTGGCGCCACTCACGTCCGCATTGCTCGGCTATCTCGTCAGTAATAAAGTCTGGATCAAAGTCATCGTTATCCGTGAAGACGGGGATCAGCGTTCTGCGCGTGGGTTTAACTTTATCGTCAGTGTAAAAGTCCTCGTCGGCAACTCTGAATCTATCGCACGATTTTCCAGTGCTCAGTTTTAAGGATCCGCTATCATCATCGTAATAAGCGATGTCAACGCGACAAAACAGGTCGCCGTTCTTGCCCAGGTAGTGTCGATTACCTCTGATAAAATCGATTAAAAGAGCTTCCCAGTCAGCTAAACCATGTCTTGCGGCGCGCAGGCTGGGCTGAGCTGCTTTAAACGAGTATCCGTGCGAAATACGGTTCCTCCCCAAATCAAGCAAATCATAACGATACTGTGTGTTAATCTCCACTTCTGCAACGATAGCGCTGACTTCTGGGGAGTCATATTCCAGGCTAACAAAAATACTCGCAATTCCCCCATGAATGACGATGTAATCTTCTGGCGGATAGCAGTCATCTTGGCTAACTATGTGTTTTGTGGTGTTCAGAGTGCTATCAAAATCAGTGATGAGGTTTTCGATTCTGTTTAGTGTGTTGTTTGTGGTCATGGTCGTTATCTCGGTATCTATTGGTCGTTTTTTAACGCAGCCTCTAGGTCTTCAATCATGCAGAGAGTGACGTACTCTGTCGCTTTACCTTTTGTCGCTCGGTCAATTGATGACTTGCTTGGCGCCGCACCGCGAAGCGCTCTAATCAATTGCTCTGCTTTGCGATAGCTTCCTGCCTTGGATACAAGAGCAGAAAGGCGTTCGCCTGGGCTGGTTTGACTCGTTGTCACTCGCTGTTTGCACCCTTCAACTACCTTCTTTTATTGTATGTCCCAAATCGGGACAAAACACCTTTTAATGATAGAGAATTCGAGTGGAGTCACATGTTTACTAATATTGAACCGGGCCGAGCTCTGGGGTAATCTTAACCCATAATGCTAAAGCCTCGACCTTTACCCGGTCGGGGCTTTTTTTATGCCTGAACGGGACAGATTATGAACGACCTATTCGACAAAGTGACTGGATACCTCACGTACTTTTTTAGTGCTCTTGGTATGGTAATCGGCGGCCTATCGCTAGAGCAGTGGTACTTCCTTTCATCCATTATTATCGGCTTAGCCATGTTTATTAGTAACCAGTGGCACAAACGCGAAATGCGTAAGATTGCGCGTGAGAAGGGCATCATCCTCGAGCGAGACTAAAGGTTAACGAATGCGTTTCAATAAGCTCACGAAAGCACTGCTTGTGGGGGCTGTCGCGTTAACCGGAGGATTCGAGGGTTACAGACAAGTCGCTTACCAAGACAGCGGCGGTACCTGGACAGCCTGCTACGGTGAAACCCTCGGTATAGAGCAAGGCGACGAGTTCACAAAAGCCGAATGCGATAAGATGTTTGGCCAGTCACTAGAAAAACACAACACCCCACTCGAAGACATTCCCCAGCAACTCCCTGCAAACGTTCATCTTGCGTCTCTCGACATGGCTTACAACATTGGTACCGGCGCGTTTCAACGCTCAACGTTGTATCAGTACCTGCTCGCTGGTCAATATCCAGACGCGTGCATGGAAATGCCGCGGTGGCGCTTTGTCACTATCGACGGTAAGCCAAGAGATTGCCGTATAGCCAAGTGGAATTGCCGCGGCATCGTGACACGCAGAGAAATAGTGTCGCAGTTGTGCCTGGGGCAGTTATCTATCAACGATGCTCTGGCCAGGTTAGGGCAGTTACCACTCGACAAAGAAATCATAGAACGGATTAAAGCCGATGCTGATACCGAGTAAGACAACGCTTATCACCTCTGTAGCCGCTGTCGCGGTGGTGGGGTTTCTCTGGCTACGCATAGACACGCTATCAGCACGTAACGAAACGCTTACCGCAGAGCTGCGCAATGCAAAAGCGACAAGCCAGGCCCGGCAAAACATCATCACGCAGTACAGCTCAGAGCGCGAGTACATGACAACGCTGCTCACCAAGCGCCAACAGCACGCAAACAAAACACAGGAGAAGCTACGCAATGACATTAAAGCGATGGAAGTGGCCATGGCTGATAAAAGCTGTCTGTCTCAGCCTTGGCCTGATGCTGTCACTAAGCGGCTGCACGAGCCGTACTGAGACAGTCGTCGATACTCAATACATCTTACCGCCAGCCGGATTGATTGTTCCTTGCCAAAAACCTCAGCTCACAGGCAAAACCCCAGCCGAAACCGCCAAAGAAATCCCTTACTTGAAATCAGCGCTGAGTCAGTGCGCAGCTCAGGCTGATGAATATCTAGAGTGGCGAAAGCAACGCGAAGACGGGCATTGACTAACTAATAACGAGTAATGCGCATAACAGGGCGCTCTTACGGGAGAGAGCGTCCGATTATGTTCATCACATATCACATGCTGATTAAGCGAGAAGCCATGAATACAGGAGTCATTGTGTTGGTAATTGGCTGGAACGGTAAATCAGCACACGTTGAGCTATCAAACGGCAGCACTATCAGCATCAAAGCCTCGCATCGTCCCAAGGTAGGTGACTGGGTCGTAGAGGGTGAGTTAAGTACGGAGTTATAAGTAGTAATGGCAACTCAGGATTGGAAAGCGTTACAAGCTCAATTCGAGCATGACCATGCTAAATACGGCACTGGCGCTAAAGAGTGGTGCGAAGCGAAAGGGCTTAATTACTCGAGTGCTAGACGTTATATCAAAGTGCGCAAAACTGCGCAGTCAGAAAGTGCGCAATGCAAAAGTGCGCAGAGTGCGCAAAAGCCAACTGCGCAAAAGAAAACGCGCAAAAATGTTTCTAAAGACAAATCCAATAAACCATCCGCCCCCGCAAAAACGCCCGAAAAACCGCACTTGGATGAGCCTAAGCGTGATGAGAGTGGACGGTTCAAGCCCGGTCATTCGTTTTCAGCGGGCAATACTGGCAACACAAACGTGCCGGTGAATGCGTTTGAGGAAGGCAATCAGGTAGCGCGCAAAGGAGGGATTTATGCGCGGTACTTTCCAGAGCAAAAACAGCACATGTTCGACTTGTCGCAGATAGCGACACTCAATGATGAGCTGATGCTAACACGGGCGCGTTTGCAGAGCGGCATTGAGTACCTTGGGAAGATTCACGCGGATATGGAGAACGCGAGTTCGCTTGATGAGCGCATTGCGCTGTATGAGTCGTTTACTCGAGTAAATACACAGCTCGACACTCTAACAGGTCGCATTGAATCGATGACGCGGACACTGAGCGCTCTCGGTATCGATGGAGTGAACAAAGAAAAGATTGTGGCAGATACGAGCAGATTGAAAAGCGCGACACGCAAACTGACGCTCGAAGCGGATCGCATGGCCAAAGAAGGACAGGCAGATGATACGCCGGTTAGTCAGATGCTGGATGACTTGCAGGACAGCGGCACTGGCGGGTTGATGTCGAAATGACAGATGTAATGGACCCAAGCACAGAGCAAGAGCTAGATGAAATCCAGCGTCTGCTGAGTGACAAATGGTGGCGCATGGACAATTTGTACAAAGTAGAAAACGAGCGCGGCGAACTGGTCACATTCAAGCTGCGTCCAGCTCAGCGTTTGCTATTTGAGCTCATGCACTGGCTAAACATCATCCTCAAAGCGCGTCAGCTCGGATTCTCGACAGCCATCGATATTTATCTGCTAGACGAAGCGCTTTTCAATAAGAACATGAAATGCGGGATCATCGCTCAAGACCAACAAGCGGCGGGCGAGATTTTCCGTACCAAGATTGAAATCCCATTCGACAACTTGCCAGCCTGGCTCAAGTCACGCCTCAAAGTGAAAAGCCGTCGCTCAGGTGCTCACGGCGGTTACATTCTTTTCGAACACGGCTCGAGTCTGCAAGTCGCTACATCGTTCCGCTCGGGTACAGTCCAACGCTTGCACGTTTCAGAATACGGAAAGGTATGCGCGAAGTATCCGCAGAAAGCTAAGGAAGTGCGCACTGGTACGCTCAACGCAATCCATGAGGGCTGCGTGGCATTCATCGAATCCACAGCAGAGGGCGTTGGCGGCGATTTTTATGGCATGACCATGCGCTCGATGGAAATGGACAAGTCTGGACAAGCACTCAGCAGCCTGGACTGGAAATTCCATTTCTTTGCGTGGTGGCAAGATCCCAAGTATCGCAGTCCCGTCCCTGTATCCGGGGTGACGATGAGCAAAGCCCAGCGCGAGTATTTTGAAGCGATTGAAGACGTCATGGGTTGCACCATCGATGACGAGCAGCGGCAGTGGTATGTGCTGAAAGAAGCCGAGCAGGGCGAGGAAATGAAGCAAGAGTTTCCGAGCACGCCGATTGAAGCGTTTCTTGTGTCAGGCCGTCGTGTGTTTGATGCGCAAGATGTGATGCGCGCTGAGTCTCGATGCAAAGCGCCACTGATTGTCTATGACATGGACCCAGTCACCGGTGAGCGTCATAAAGTGAGTAAACCAGAGCGCTTGGACGAGCAAGGACAGCGCAGCCTGGCGAACATGACGCTGGTTTGGGAGCTGCCCGACGAGGACGAAGAATACGCCATTGGCGTCGATATCGCAGAAGGCTTAGAGCACGGTGACCGCTCTAGCATCGACGTTGTTAAGCAATCCAATGGTGAGCAGGTATTGCACTGGTTTGGACATATCGACGTGGAGTTTCTCGCAGAGCTCACTGCGCATATTGGCCGTTGGTACAACCAAGCCTACGTTGGCCCCGAGCGCAACAACCACGGCCACGCCTTTATCCTAAAACTCAAAGACATTTACCCCGGCTCTCGAATCTACGCAGAGCAGTACATCGACCGCGAAGACGAGGACGAAACCGTCAAGCTAGGTTGGCTCACTACGCGGCACAGCAAACCGATACTCACCGAAGGCATCAAGGTATTGCTCAAAAATGGACAGTCAGGCATGCGCTGGATTGGCACAGTTAACGAAGCGCACACGTTTGTCTATGACAAACGGGGCAGCATGAACGCACAGGAAGGCTGCTTCGATGATCAGCTCATGAGCTACATGATTGCGCAAGAAATGCGAGTACGTATGCCCAAGCGCGTGAAGAAACAAGAAACACAGCGTGAACACAGACACTGGATGACGCGATGAAACTGAATAAGAGCTCGATTGATACCGAAACATTGCTGAGCATCATGGCTGACATTGACGGCCAGCCGAGCTGGCGAAGTAATGCAAACAAAGCATGCGCATACTACGACGGTGATCAGCTTCATCCCAAAATTGTTGAAGTGCTGCGTGAGCGTGGCCAGCCGGAGACTATGCACAACTTAATCGCGCCAACGGTAGACGGTGTGCTGGGTATGGAAGCGAAGACCCGCACCGACTTGCTTGTCATGGCCGATGACCCAGACGATGAAACCGAGCAGCTTGCTGAGGCTATCAATGCGCAGTTTGCTGATGTGTGTCGCCTTGGCAGATTAGACAAAGCCCGATCAGATGCGTATGCCGGGCAAATTAAGTGTGGTATTGGGTTCGTCGAAGTCTATCGAAACCCCAATGCGTTTGGGCCCCGCTATAAAATCAAGAATGTGCCGCGTGATGAGGTCCATTGGGACTGGCTATCTGTTGAGCCTGATTGGTCAGACTGCCGCTGGGTGATGCGTGAGCGTTGGATTGATGCGGATGAGCTCAAGTCATTGGTGCCGAATAAAGCCGAAGTAATTGATCACGCAGTTAATGAGTGGAAGGGGTTCGTTGACGTAGACAACATTGAAGGTCACGAGGCTGGGCTAGTGTCCGCATGGGAAGAGTACCAGAGCTGGAGCCGTCGCGAAGCCGAGTATCTAAGCTCTGACCGCAAGCGCCTAAAACTGCAAATCGTCTATTTTCGCAAGATTGAGCGCAAGCCGGTTATCCGACTGAGCAACGGTCGCGTGATTGAGTACGACAAGAACAACACCATGCATGCCACGGCAGTGGGCATGGGGAAAGTGCAGGTCGAGATGACGCAAGTATCACGTATTATTGAGACCTGGTTTGCGGGACCACACAAGCTGGGCGAGCGTGATTGCGATGCGCCGCATGGCATGTTCCCAATTGTGCCGTTTTTTGGCTACCGCAAGGATTCTACCAACGAGCCCTACGGCTTGATTGCGCGTGCCATCCCGGCACAAGACGAGGTTAATTTTCGTCGTATCAAGCTGACCTGGCTACTGCAAGCCAAGCGCATCATTGCTGACAATGACGCGACGAACCTGAGTCGTGATCAGCTGATTGAAGAAGTCGAACGCCCCGACGGTTACATCCCGCTCAACCCTGACCGCCGCAACAAGAAGACAATCAGTGAGGCATTGAAGGTAGAGCAAGACTTCAACATCGCGAATCAGCAATTCCAGGTGATGCAGGAGTCGATGAAGCTGATCCAGGATACGATGGGTATCTATTCCGCGTTTCTTGGCCAAGAGGGCGGTGCTGATTCTGGTGTGGCTATTGCTAACTTGGTAGAACAGGGCGCAACCACGTTGGCAGAGATTAACGATAACTACCGCTATGGCTGTCAGCTAGTTGGTGAATTGCTCTTGGGCTATCTCATCGAAGACATGAAGAAGCAGCGCAATAAGAAAGTCACCCTGCACAAGGAAGACAAGCATAAGCGCAAAAACATTATCATTAACCAAGAAAGCGGTGATGGTAGCTTAACAAACGATGTGACGCGGTTACGTGCTCATATCACCTTGGCGCCAATCCAGCAAACCACCGCATACAAATCGCAGCTGGCTGATCGCATGATGCAGCTGACTGCGCAACTGCCACCGCAAGTGCAAGCCGCTGTAATTGACCTCGTTGCTGAGCTGTCTGATATCCCGAATAAGTCTGAATTCATGGAGCGGGTGCGTAATGCGATGCAAGTGCCCAAAGACCCAGAGGACATGACCGAGGAAGAGCAGCAGGCTTATCAGCAGCAACAAGCCGAGCAGCAGCAACAGAAAGAGCTGGCCATGCGCGAGATGGCCGCCAAAGTTGCGAAGCTTGAAAGTGAGGTCGAGAAAGTCAGAGCCGGCGCGAGTAAGGATGAAGCCGACGCGGATAGCAAACGCTACTCAAACGCGAAAACACAAGCAGAGACAGGCAAAATCATCAAAGAGATGGAGCGGCTAGCGCAAGAGATGAATCAAGCCAAAGCGGAGTATGAGTCGCTGCTTAGCCAGCAGATCGAGTCGCTAATGCTCTAACTGTACTCAAGCAGATCTCTCGAAATCTCATTAATGTGCTTGTCGAAACGGGCTGAGTTCTCTTTGATTGTGTTCTGTTGCTTAATTATGGCGAGTCCGGCTAAAAATAGTGTGAGCATTATTGCCATTGGCCAGTCCGTATAGCTGAATAACGCCATAACCATGACGAGTGCAGTAAGTATCCATGGACCATGAGATGCTCGATTAAACTCATGCGTTACACCAAGCCTTTTTAGTAGCTTAGTTGGTGCCATTAAGTGAGTCCAGCTGCGAGAGTTATGATTGATCATAGTGCATAACTCTCGGTGATTTGTTTCAAACCTTATCGCATACAGCAAAGTGACTTCTTGCCCTTTTATTAAGGGAGCGTCCGTGCCCTCTAACATGATTTGTGCCTCTGTACCATCACGCCTCCTTAACCAAAACTCGTGATGTTGCACAGATTTAGGTTTCAATTGAGGTATGCTAGCGCCCCCGGCTAACTGCATGACACTCCCAAGTACGTTAGAGATCACCCAGGACTTGAAACTTTCACGTTCGTTTTTAACTGAGTCTATTACCTCACCAGAGTCAGTGAAGAAATCAATCTGATTGCCTTTAATGCTATGAAAAGGATGCATTTTTTAGTCTGTGCTTTGAGGGTTCTGTACTAGTGTTCGGAACCTTTCTAGGTAATGCAATTTTAATCGTGATAGCTATCGCCAAATATGTGGTTTGAGTCAAATAACACTCTCTATTTCAACACTATTGAAGCGGTGCAAAATGTGGGATAGATTATCCCCATAGTGCCAAAGCCTCGATCCTAACCCGGTCGGGGCTTTTTGTTTGCAGACAGCGTTCCCGGCAAGCATATACGTTGCCACTCAAGCCACCTTAGCGGGTGGCTTTTTTGTTTACAGCTATTGGAGCTTACATGACCGAGCAATCACGAGAGACAGGATCATCAAGCGTACTGATCCACTTATCTTCAATCATGGATTGGTTCAAAAGTCACAAGCAGGTGCAAGCCGGTATTATTCGCGCCGTCGAGAATGAAGATGACAGCGGCATGGAGGTGATCATTTCTCACCCCGACGTTGATGATTTGAATCTCGCATTCACGCTGACGCCGGAAATGATTGCACGTTACAAGCCCAAGGCAGGGGATTACGTAGTGCTGTATGACAATGATTATCTGTCTATCAGCCCCAAGAAGGCGTTTGAGTCAGGCTACCGATCACTGCAAGGCACGCAAAACAAAATCAGCAAGTCTCACATTGACCGCTTGGTGTCATCTTTGCGCTTTGAGTTTGCGCGTGTGGGTGACACGACAGTCACCGGTTGCTGGGCGTTCCTGCCCGATGGCTTCAAAGTTGGCTATGGAGAATCGTCTTGCGTGGACCCTGAGCGATTCAGCTTTGAAACGGGCTGCCACCATGCGAAGGAGCGTTGCATTCAAGATGCAACCAACAAGCTCTGGGAGCTTGAGGGCTATCTACTCAAAGTGACCGGTGCGGATAGCAGCGTCATGCCAACAAGCATCAGCAAGCTGCCCGAGCCTTCACCAGAGCGAGAGGGCTTCATGGTATACAAAAGCAAACCCACTGAGCGGACGGCGTACCAGATCCGCGAGAGCGATATGCTTCATGCCGTCACAGACACCAAAAAGCGCATCAATATTGGCGGCGTTGAGTATGAGTTCGTTCATCACGAGCCCGTAGGTGTTGGCGACTTTATCTGCTTTTTGAGCGAAGAAGATATTTATCATGTTCGCAAAGAAATCATGGCGGAGCGCAACTACTTGTAAAGCCATAGACAAACTTTCAAGCCTCGGCACTTGCCGGGGCTTTTTTGTATGTGCCGCTAAGCGCTTTCACGAGAGTGCTTAACCGCACAGACAGCGATACGTCTACACACAGGAGAGGCAAATGTTTGAAGTAACCGGTAACGAAACAGTTGAAGAGCTAGAAGCGATGATGGAGCAGTTCGAAGACGCTGAGCTAGCAGACGATGACGATAGCGCATCCGAGCAGCCAGCGGCGCAAACTGAACAACAAAGCGCTGATAGCGAGGCACAGTCAGACTCGGATAACGCCGATAACGCGGACTCGGCATCCGCAGCCGAAAGTGACAGTGCGGCAACTGAGGGCGACGATAAACCAAAAGGCGTTGCAACCAAAGACGGCGAGCACGTTATTCCTTACGACGTATTGGAGCGTGAACGTACTGAAAAGCAGCAGCTCAAAGAGCAGCTTGAAGCGATGCAGCAAAAGCAAAGCGAATGGGAGCAATCTCAGCGCCTGTTAGATGTGCGCAACAAGCAACTCGAAAAACTTGGCGTCGAGCCCGACGACTTACCCGAAAACTTCAAAATCTCAGAAGAGCAGCTAGATACCCTGGCAGAAGACTATCCCGAAATCGGACAAACCATTCGTGGCTTGTTCGCTAAAGTCGAAGCCATGAGTCAGCAATCTCAAAGCGCACCAGAAACGAAGCCAGCCGAAAACGATCCAGCACCCGAGCGAGACGTAGTTGGGGAAGCCATTGCCAAAAATCCCGATTTGGCAAAGTGGTCGCAAGAAGGTGGCGAACAGTGGCAAAAGGCGATTGAGTTTGATGACAAGCTGCGCGCTGATCCTGCATGGGCTGAAAAGTCCATTGATGAGCGATTTGCGGAAGCAGCCCGACTGACCAAGGCACACTATGCGGATAGCGCAAAAGCCAAGGCAGACAAGGCAGAATCTGACGCAAGTAATTCGCTACCCCCATCACCGAGCGAGACAGGTTCGACGTCGAGTCAAAGTGGATCCATCATGGACAAGGTCGCTAACGCTGACGAAAGTGAGCTGTACGGCTTAATGTCTGGCATGACCGAGGACCAGATCGAGGACCTACTCTCTCAAGTTTAACGCCGTGTAGACGGCATCGAGCACCCGCCCATCGAGGCGGGTGTTTTTGTTTGAGGGTTTTATAACATGACCACGATTACCAAAGCACAAGCAAAGCGAATGCAGGAAGTCGCCCTTTTTATGGCGGCAAACCGCAACCGCAGCATGACCAACATGCTCACCGACGCCGCGCCGAAAAAAGCGCAAGGCGACAAGAAAGGCAATAAGCAATCATCACCTGGCGCGCCAATTGTCACCGTTAACGACCTGACCAAGACAGCAGGCGATACCGTGGACATGCAGATTGTTCACAAGCTGTCTAAACGCCCAACCATGGGCGATAAGCGCATTGCAGGAAACGGTGAAAGCCTCGACTTCACCGATTTTGAGTTGTCAATCAACCAGGGTCGTCACCAAGTCGATGCCGGCGGCAAAATGAGCCAGCAGCGCACTGGTCATAACTTGATGAGCACAGCGCGTACATTGCTTGGCACCTACTTCAACGATGTTAAAGACCAGCTAGCCACCGTGCACATGGCGGGCGCACGCGGTGATTACATCCAAGATGACATCATCGTGCCGCTCAGCAATCACGAGGATTTTGGTGACATGCTGGTCAACCCCGTCATGCCACCGACCTACGATCGTCACTTCTTTGGTGGTGATGCGACCGGCTTTGAGCAGCTTGACCAGGCGGACGTGTTTGGCATGGAAACAGTGGACAACATTTCACTGTTCATTGATGAGATGGCGCACCCGCTCCAGCCTATCCGTTTCAAAGACGACAAGCTGGCGGGTGATGAGCCTTTCTTCATCCTGAACGTTACGCCGCGCCAATGGCATGACTTTAAGCGCACGTCCAGCTACAAGGACTGGCAGCAGCTGATGGCAAATGCGATGAAGCGCCGCGGCAGCTTCGATCACCAAGTGTTCCGTGGTGAGTGTGTGATGCACGGCAATATTTTGGTGCGTCAGTACAAGGGCATGCCAGTCCGCTTTAACCCCGGCTCAACCGTCGATGTGTCGAAAAACGACAACAAAGCGACGACCCAGCAAGTTGAAGCGGGCACCACCATCGATCGCGCCATGCTGATTGGTGCGCAAGCACTGGCTGACGCATGGGGTAAAACCAAAAACGGCAGCCAGTTCTCAATCCACACCGAGAAAACCGATGCGGGTAACCGTGATGAGGTCACCATCGGCTGGATGAACGGCCTGAAGAAAGTGCGCTTTGCGGACAAATCAGGCCGCCTCAATGACCACGGCGTGATCGCGCTCGATACCGCGGTTTCAACTGGTTACTAATCGGGATGCGGCCTAGCGCCGCGCCCTTTTGCCCAATCCATTAAAGAGGTTTATCTCATGGGAACGATTAAAGCACCAAGCATGCACGACCGCATTTACGTCGGCGCGCATGGCAATGTATCAATGGCGCTGACCCAGGTGTCACTCAAAGCAGCCGCTACTGGCGATGTGGTGGAAATGGTTGAGCTGCCCATCGGCCTATCGCTCACCGGCTTCCGTGTTCATACCGAAGGTCTTGGCGCGTCCGTCAAGATTGATATCAAGTCGGGTGATGATGTGCTTGCCGCTGATGTGGATGTATCAAGCAAGACCGACGAAGCCTTGGTTATCCCGCCTACTTACAACGACGAAAAGCGTGTACTGGCAGTGGAAATCAAAGGCGGTGAAGCGACTGGCACGCTGCAAGTCAATCCCGAGTACCGAGTGATCGGCTACTAAATCAAACCTGGGGCGCAATCGCGCCCCTTTTGTTTTTGTTTCAGATAAGCAGGTACACAAATGAAAATCGCAATTGCTTACGTCGGGCCTAAAGAGTTTAAGCGCGACACTATTACCGGCTCGCGCCAAGTATTCCCCCAAAACAAGCCGATCGAAGTGTCAGAAGAAGTCGCCGCGGTATTGCTGCGTTTTGACAAAGTGTTTGTTGAAGCGGATCAGATTGACGATGTGCTCAAAGCGCGAGAAGCAAAAGAGCAGGCGCGCAAAGAAGCTGAGGCCAAAGCCGAAGAGGCGCGCAAAAAGGCAGAGGCCGAAGCGTGCATGGTTGTCACTCTGGGCGGTGAAGAAATCGACTTGAACAAGCTCACAGGCGCACAAGTCACGACCCTGGTCGAGTCTCATGATTTAGATATTACCAAGGGCCCACAAGAGAAAGTAGACACGTTCAAAAAACGTGTTCGTGACGCCATCCGAGCAAGCGAGGCCGAGTAATGCGCACCGTCCCCGTTGACGACTTCCTGCCTACCTTGCGGCAAATGGTCTCAACGCCACTCCCGATGCAGATGAAAGACGCGATCGTGAAAAGCGCGATCCGCTTTTGTCGAAAGACAGGCGTGGTGTTTACCGAGCGGACGATTTACCAAGTCTACGAAGGACAGACCATTAAGGCGGTTTCTGGCAGTCGAGTGAATCGCAAAAGTGGCGGCAATTTAAAAGCGTCTGATAAGAGTGAAATCTCCATCGATGGTGTCGAGCTCGTTGCAGGGCAAGACTTTACCCACATTGAAATGGACGATATTTACTTTCTGCGTGATCTGCGCAATGTCTCGATTCGCTGCGCCGTGGAGCCGGCACCCAATGCAAAAGAGCTGCCCGCAAAACTTCTGGATGACTGGGTATATGGTGTTTGTGCGGGGGCGGCATCATGGCTTTATGGCCAACCTAATCTGATGAACGGCGATCTGCATGGGTATTACGAGCGAGAGTTCATCGAGCAGACACGCCACGCGGCGCGCTGGCGGTTAGAAACCCAACCTCAAACTACTCGCCCCACGCGTAAGCGGAGTTTCTTCTAATGATTCATGCGTCAGACATTATCAACCGCGTCGCCAAAGAGCTTATCGATGACGGTTTCGTTTATTGGTCGGTAGACGAGCACATTAGCAACCTCAATGACGCGGTTAGCGCTATTTTGTTCGTCAAGCCGGAAGCGACACGGACCACCGTCGAAGTCAATGTGGCAACGGGACAAAGCCGGGTCAGACTACCGGAAGATGCCTATACCATTCTCAGCGTTAACCAGGTCGATGGGATTGGCGTTCAGTACATTGCAATGTCTGAGCTCGACAGGCTTTACCCAGATTGGCGCAATATGACAGACACGCCTTCCAACTGGACGAAGTATGACAACGAAGATACCAGCTTTTGGCTGTTCCCCGCGCCTGATGCTGATGCCAAAGCAGAGATCGACTACGCCAAGCAAGTCCGTGCGCCGTCAATAGACGACACCTTGCCTATTCAAGCAACCTACGAGCCGGTGCTATTTGATTACATGCTTTACCGTGCTTACTCGAAGAATGCGAATAGTGAGTCCAGTGTGTCTCGTGCCAATCTCCACCTGCGTTCGTTTGAATTGCTTTTAAAGGGCAAGTCAAACATTGACGTGCGTGCTCGCCAGCAGATAAAGCAGCAATAGGAACGGCGAATGATTAACGTAAAAGGCATATTGACGGATGCAGAGGGCGTGCCGCTACCTCAGGCCATCATTGAGTTTTACTCAACTCGCAACGCCGGGGAGAGCTTGAATGGGGCGGCAGCCGTTACCCGAACCGATGAGCATGGTGGTTATGACTTCATATTAAAATCGGGTGAGTACGAGCTGTATGCCCAAGTGGCGAAAAGCACTGACGTCTATTTTGTGGGCGAGTGTACTGTCACGCGGACCATGACGGGTGCCTATGACCTTGAAGCGTTAATGTCGATGGCTGTTCCCTTGCTGCCAGAGTCGGTTACCCAGGCTATCGATGCCGCAGATACCGCAGTTGAGGCTCGCGGACAAGTTCATGCGTTGCATAGCAGTGTTGAGCAGTATGCGGGGAGCGCGAAAGTATATCGCGACGAGTCGGCCGCTCACGCAAAAGCTGCCGCAATGAGCGCGCAGGCTGGGTCAGAGAGTGAGTCTAAGGCCAAAGCTAGCGAAGAGGCCGCAGCGCTACACGAACAGGCAAGCGAAGACAATGCAATCGCATCAGGCAACGCCGCATCAGAAGCGAGCCAGAGTGAATTGATGGCTGCTTCACACGCGCATAAGGCGCTGGAGCATAAAAACGCAGCAGGCGTCAGTGAAGGCAATGCCAAAAATAGCGAGCTAGCAGCGAAGGCTAGCGAGCAAGGCGCTCTGAGTCATAAGAATGCGGCCAGTCTCAGTGAGAATAATGCCCAGAGTGAGGCGGAAGCATCAGCACAAAACGCCCTGGTAGCAACAGAGCAAGCAGGCATTGCAACAGAGCAGGCGGATCTTGCTGCTAGTCGGGCGAATGCGGCAGCAACGAGCGCAGGCGATGCTAACAGTGCGGCAAAACGCGCAGAGTCGTCCGCAGCGGCAATGACAGGTGCGCTGCTAGAGATGGGAGCGGTTAATTTATCAAGTGGTGTCGCTCCCGCTCCTTATGAAGACGAAGAAGGCACCAAACGTGCCTGTTTCTGGAAAGTTGTTGTCCCAGGTGTCATTGATGGCGTTAATTACGGGGTAGGTGACAGTATTGTCTATTCAGCCGAGCTAGACACGTATTACAAAATTGATAATACAGAGTCAGTCACCTCGGTTAATGGCAAGAAAGGCGTTGTGACTTTGTCTGCTTTGGATATCGGGGCATTGCCTGCCGGCAGTAATGCGGTCAGTGCGAGCAAATGGGCCACGCCCAGAGTCATTACCATCGATGGCGATGCGCAGGGCTCAGTAACCATTGATGGCAGTGCTAATGTCAGTCTCTCCTTGTCTATCAGAGACGCCACACACGCCCACGCGATTTCAAACATCACCGGCCTTCGTGCCGAACTTGACGGCAAGTCAGAGACGGGGCACAGCCATACGGCCAGCGAGATCGGCGCACGACCTGATACTTGGGTGCCCAGTTTTAATCAAGTGACAGGTAAACCAACTTCTTACCCAACGAACTGGAGCATGATTGGCAGCAAGCCGGAAACGGCCACGCGATGGCCCTCGTTGACGGAGATAGGCGCGTTGGGCAAAACAGAAGTGGCGGACTCTGTTAAGCCGGCGACTGCCACAAAGTGCGGCGGCGTAAAAATTGAATTTGATGGCACCACTTTAAATATCGTGACGGGGTAGGCCGTGGCAGATACGCGTAACCTTAGCTTAAACGGCGCCACCGTTGAGAATGTCACTTTTAATGGCCAACAAGTACAGGTATTACAGATTGATGGTGTGACAGTGTGGGAAAATGACGTAACCACGCGCTACACCACGAGCCAAAACACCGAGTACATGACGGACAAGCTGACGTCGAAAATAACGGCTTGGGGAACCAGTAAGACAACAAGTAAATCAACTGACTTTACCACCAGTTATGGCACCTCTTACGGCACATCCTGGAGCACGTCTAGGGGTACATCGAGGAAAACGGGTCGCCGCACGTACTACACGGCGGGCGGTAGCCGACCAATATCAACCAGTCGCTGGACATCTTACTGGACAGGCTGGAATACCGTGTGGGCGACGTCTCGAAGCACATCGCGAGGCACTAGCCATGTCACGCAAAGAGCGACGAGTTACGTGACATCCACAGAAGACTCGCGAAGCACCGAATTTACCACGAGCAAATCCACGCTCAAGAGTACATCTTGGGAAACAAGCAGAGTAACGAATCAATATGGCGACGGATAAAGAAAAAATAGCTGAGCTTGAAAAGAAGGTCGATCGGCTTTACGAGTTGGTGGAGAGTGTGGCTCTCAATGTGGTTGACCATACGACAAACATCGATCGGCAAATTAACGACAAGCTAAAGAGTTTGACGCGCCGGGGCCGGACTACCAATCATCAATCTACACGCTAGCTTCTTGCATGATGAATAATGCGTTCAATCTGATCGACTCGGCGTCAGGGTTGTTAGATAGAACAGGCGTGGTAGGGAGCAACTATCCCTCTGGTTTTCAGAGAGCAGTAGATTACTTTCAAGCGCGTAATGGTGGTCGAAAAAGCCAGTACGACTTGTCTTATGAGGGCAGTAGAGATGAGTTTGTTCACACGCCAATCTTTAACGAGATGTTGTATATCAGCACCACGTCAAACGATTTCAATACCCACCTGATTGAGTCTATCGCAAATAAAACGCGACACGTTGAGTTGTGCTTAAAGCCCAAGTATCTCCAGCTTGACTACCCAGGCAGCGTCGATGAAGTGATCATTATGCCTGGCTCTAACCTGATGCAAGAGGTTGACCCAACGGTTTTGAAAATCCTCGCCAAGCGGGGAGCGAAGTGCAAGCTGCACCCCATTACTTGCCGGCTCGATATATCGCTATGCAAAGAGCGCATTGAGATCATAGAGGGGCATTTTTCTGGCGTTGACGTCGTGAGCAAGTCAAAACGCGTTCATGCCGCGGATAGTAGTGAACTGGGGCTTATTGCCAAGTATCTCGGCAAAGACGTCACTCGACTGTATTTGCGTCGGCCTGGTACGTATTGCGCGCTTTACGACAACATTGACCAGATGGATACCTGGTTAAATTCTGCCAAGTCAGGCGTGATCAGAATGGATCACTACAAAGAGGATATTGATGAATACCTCGAACATTACTGGCGTCATCACGACGATAACGTATCGCTATATTAAAAAGCAGCTTGAATGCGTCCTTCCCCAATTAAACAACGTCATTGTTTGCTGTGATAACCCTGACCTCGATTTATCGTCGCTGACATGCGATCCGCGAGTAACACTCATAAATACCGGCGGGGTAGGTCAATCAAAAGCCAGGTTGGAGGGCGCCAGGCGTGTCAAAACTGAGTATGTCCATGTGATGGATGATGACGACTTTCTTTGTCGTAATTTCTATCCCAGCAATATTGCGCGAGCGGATGTGTGGTTTACCCAGAATATTGCATTGCTGCGCGGTTGGGGTTTGGAGACAAAGGACTTTGATATTACTCAGGTCAATGTGAGCTGCCACATTGTGCGCACATCAATCATGCTTGAGTGCTTGGAGGTGTGCCAGGACTTTACCAACCAGGCAGAGGATCACGTTTACTACGACTACTTTGGCAAGTTTGACGTCAGGGAGTTCGATGGCTCGCTCCTGCGCCTGCTGATAAAAGAGCGGCACCTGAAAACACTCAATGAGCCTTTATTGGATGCGTTAAAGCGCATCATCAGTGAGCCCTGCCGGTGCACTAATCCGAGGTATCGGCGCATCCTCATGAAGTACAGAAAAGTTAATAAGAGGATTGTATGTATATAGTGCAGTGTGTGAACAAAGAGTACTTAGATCCTTACTATGTATCTCGGCAAAGTCAGATAGAGGCGGGCGTTCCCTATGAGCACTTGCTGTTTAGTTACGATGACTTGCCTGTCGATCACATCAAAATTGAAGAGCCTGCTTGGCAAAATGTCACCGAGTTTTCTGATGTTGAGATGAAAGGGATGGTGCTGAGGCTGGCGGCGTTTGACTGGTTGAAAGCAAACGGGTTTGACCGCGTGCTTTACATTGACTGTGACACAATCATTCAAGGCGATCTTTCCGAGCTTGAACACGTCAATATCAAGGGTAACTGGCTCGCGGCGGCTTCGGAAAACCACTGCAAGTATTACGATAAAAGCATTTATAAGCACCGATACCCCCAAGAAGAGCAGCGACGATTCGAGCTTAACCCCGAATACTTCAATAGCGGCGTTCTACTCCTAGACTTGCAAAAATGCCCCGTTCAGAGCTTTGTTGAAGGCTTTGGCCTAGAGCTGGATCGCTATCTATTGCCCGATCAAGACTACCTCAACTCTTTAGCTATCCCTTATGCGCGAATGCCGAGGACGTATAACTGTGTGCCTGAAATGCGCGTTGCTGATTTGCTCGAAACGCAGCACCTTGTGGATCTTCATCGCGAGTTGCTGGGCGCGGATATTATCCACTTCGCCGCAAGGATAAAGCCATACACGGAAAACAAGCTGGATTACTACGGTTTACAGATCCCGTATGAGAGATATTACGAGTATGCACAACGCACCGAGGGAGTAAGCCAAGGGTTCCTGGACATCATCAAGGGAAACGTAGATCTGTTCAAAAGCACCATCAATTGTATAAGGCCCTTTCTATGAATCGACCATTATGCACCGCACCATTTACGAGCTATTCACATAAGCCTGAAGGGTTTAGGCCCTGTTGCTCGCGTCACGCGAAGCCGGTGCAGGCAGATACGAGACGTTGGTGGAATGGCGAGTACATGAGGCAATTGCGCAAAAACATGTTTGCTTATGAGACGCTGCCGCAAGAGTGCAAAGATTGCATTGATGAAAACGGCGCAGGTGGTGAGCAGTATTCGCACCCGTTTAACTTAAAGGACTATAACGAAGCAACAGGCGTGATGAGAGCCCAGCCTAGTCAGGTGTACTTGTTTACAGGTAATCGCTGTAATCTTGCCTGCGAGACGTGCGACTCAACGTTTAGCGATAAGCACGCTGAGGTATTCCCTGAGAGGGTTATCCCCGTGGAGGGGGAGCTTCTCGATCCGATGGCTATCGCAAGAAAGTTTTCACCCAAGCAGTGGGTAGTATATGGCGGGGAGCCGTTTATATATGAAAACATTTATGAGTTAACACTCATGCTGCTGCAAAAGCCTGGCATCGTGTCTTTCTTGACGAATGGCATGTATAACGTCAAAACGCACCCCGTCTTCCAGGACATGATCCTCCCTAACCACAAAAAATTCTCAGTGTGCTTTTCTGTCGATGGTGATGCGGCACTGAATGAGAAAATCCGTATCGGTGCAAGCACCAAAAGGATACTGGCCAACGCTAAAATCTGCGCCGAAAAAGGGGTGACGACAGACATTCACTACACGCATTCCTCCTTAAATAGCCACGGGTTTGTGGATTTTTGCAAAATGCTGTTAGACGAAGGCATGTACGATTACCCATTCAGTATCAATACATGCCCCGTCGAGTTTCCAGAGGCGTTTTCGCCTAAAGGCTTGCCAAATGAAGAGAAGCGGCGCGTGATAGAGCAAGTCAGCGACTTCATGAAAGAGAACATCCCCGAGGATATGCTGATCGCCTCGCGCAATATCATCGCTTCTCTGCAATACCGACAGGTTGGTGACATCCTGTAGGGGTCAACCAGAGCGCCCATCCCTTATTCTTTCACGCTTTATAAAGAGCCCTTCATGCTAATTGACATTCAAATGATGCGCGGCGAAGTGCCCCGCCTCAAAGACCACTTATTGCCTAACGAAGCAGCGACATTGGCAAGTGATTGTGAGTTTGAGCGTGGCGTGATTGCTCCCATGCTCGATAATCGTTTTGCGCTAGATTTGCCATACAGCGCGAAGCGTTTGCACAAGTACGACGGCGCGTGGCTGCTATGGAGCGATGCCAGGGTAAGCGCGATTGATAGCCCCCTTTCCCAAGACGAGTGGCAGCGCGTTTACTTTACCGGTGATGGAAAGCCGAAAGTGACGGCGCAAGATATTGCCATTGACGGGTCAGGCTTTGGCCCCGCAGCAAGTTATGACCTTGGCGTGCCCAGGCCAGCGCTTCCGCCAACGGTAACAGATGTTGATGGATCAACCGGTGATTCGCCGCCGGATGGCGAACCGGCAATGATTGACGACGAGGATCGGGTCTATATCCAGACCTATGTCACGCGGTTTGGTGAAGAGAGCGCGCCCGGTGACCCGTCTAATTCCGTGCTGATTGAAAGACCTGGCTCGACTGTAACGGTGCAGTTATCTCAGCCATCAACGAATACACACAATATTACCCACACGCGCCTTTATCGCTCGGTAACCGCGGCAGGTGTGGGCGAATACATGTTGGTTGCAGAGCTGCCGATAGCGACAAGCGAATATCAAGATACAGAAAAAGAGCTCAATAGCGCCGTTGTTGAAACGTGGGACTATGATGCGCCGCCGGAGAACATGCAGGGACTTTGTACCATGGCTAACGGTATCTGTGCGGGCTTTGCGGGTAATGAAGTCATGTTTTCAGCGGCCTATTTGCCTTACGCATGGCCTACGTCCTACCGGCTTACGACAGAGCATGACATTCAAGCCATTGTGCCCGTCGGTACATCGTTAGTGGTAGCTACAAAAGGGATTCCGTTTGTTTTCTCAGGCGTGACGCCGGATGCAATGACAGCCGCCAAGCTGGACGTTGAACAATCTTGCGTTAGCGCTGAATCGTTAGTGGTCGTTGCGGGGATGGCGATGTATGCCTCACCTGATGGGCTTGTGGTGGTTAGCTCGGATGGCGCCGCTATCGCTACCGAGGAAATTATCGACCGCAAACAGTGGCAAGCAATGAAGCCAGAAACCATTAAAGCGGTTGCCGTTGAGGGCTGGTATGTCGCGCAGTCTGAAGTGGGCGGATTTATTTACGATCCCTTATCCAAATCGTTCACGCGGATTAGCGAGCTGTGGGATGCGAGCTATGTGGATCTCGCCCAGGATGCGCTCATGATTGTGAGAGGCTCTGAGCTTCAAGAGTGGCGAGCGGGCAGCAATAGCAAACCAATGACATGGCGCTCTAAGTCTTTCGCGCTGCCCGTTGGGGCGTCATTGAGTGCAGGCAGAGTGATAGCTGATAACTATCAAGCGCTGACTGTGACTGTTTTTGCTGATAATCAACCTGTTTTATCACTCAGTCCTGGAAGCGTTACCGATCGCCCTTTCCGGCTCCCGCCTGTTCGCGCCAGCCGTTGGCAGATAGAAGTGGCAGGTAGAGCTAGCGTTGAGCGCATCATGCTGGCAAGTAGTGTTGAGGAGTTGCTGTAATGTCAAAGAGCGGATTCGTCGGCGGAAGAAATGAGCAGGCACTCTATGAAAACATCGAAAAGCTAACAGGCCAGCGGGGTAGCGGCCTAGATAGGGCGATTACAGTCAGGGAGCTTCATGCGCTTGGGTTGGTCAATGTGAAGCGTCGAGCAGGTGGCGGGGTCAATGTTACGCCGGCACCTAACACAAATGATGGTGGTGGCGTCGAGTTGCCATCACAAATGCCTAGCGCGCCGATGAATCTGCAGGTGTCGGGTGGCTTTGGAAGTATCATGCTGACATGGGACGCGCCTGACTACTTGGGGCATGCTTATACCGAAGTTTGGCGTGCTAGCACGAACGACATTGACGCAGCGACCCTAATTGCAACCGTTTCAGCAACGGTTTTTGGTGATATCGTTGCCGCGGGATCTGCCTTCTACTACTGGATACGCCACGTCAATATTAAGGATATTCCAGGGCCGTATAACGATAGGCTGGGAGTTCAAGGTAAAACCAGTGAGGACATCGAGAATGTCGTCGATCGCATTGGTGAACAACTGGGTGCGTCCAAACTGGTGAAGGAGCTCAACGAAAAGGGCACGTCTGCATTTCAAAGCATGTGGAGCCAAAAGGCGCAAGCTGAGGACATCACTGCAGGGATTGGCATTTTGGCTGACGATGACGGAACGAGCCAAGTCGCTGTCAGTGCAAGTCAGTTCTTTGTGTTTGACCCAAACAGCGACGCACCAATGCAACCATTGTTCGCTATTGACCAGGGCCAGGTCATTATCCCTGAAGCCGTCATCGAGTCGGCAACTATTCAGATCTTAGAGTCGCAATCTATTGTTGCCGATGAGGTGCGAGCAGGGGCTTTTGTTAGTTCTCCGATTATTGAAGGGGCGAAAATCCGAGGGGGGAGCGCTGCCTTTGGTGTCGGAGGGCCTTTCGATGGTTATCATACTCACATAAGCGATGACGGTATGTTGCGCACCGATAATATAGAAGCCAGTGGCACGGTGTTTGGGAGCAAAATTGAGGGCAGCGAGATACATGGTACTGACATATATGGTGCCACCATCTACGGCGGAACGTTAGTACAGCTGGTCACGAAGTATCAAGTGGAAGGAGGGCTGGAATACCCTGATGGTGAGCCAATACTCGCCGAATACTCTCTCTACAAAAGTATCAGCTCTAGCACCAATACCACTCAATATATAGGGCTGTACCCTTACAACAACGACAACGTAGTCAGTGAGTACCGGATGCGGTGGTCAACGATTGGGAGCACAAGCACATCGGGGATCAGAGTGTCTTTCGGCGGGCAGACCTCTAGCTATAAGCGTGGATCGTATAGGGTGAGATTTCACTATACGGATAATGACGGAGTCAGCCGAACACACACCACGGGCACGCTCAATACCGGTGGAGTTTACACCGTCGCCATTGCGCCAGGCACATGGGTGATCCAAACGAGCGTATCAACCCGCGAAGTGGAAGATATTCGAGGCTCCATGCCTTATACATACAACGTGTACACGCTAACGGGAAGCATATACACCAAGTCAGGCAGTTACACGGCGAAGATCGACCGCATAAGTATCATTTCAACCGACCGCATTATGAAAAAAGTGAACGGCCTCAGTGGCTATATGAGCGTGAAAAACTACGAGAGAAAGCCGTGATGGGGAAATACAAATACTGTGATAGAGCACATACCCTGGTTGGGTATTATGAAAACGGGAAAGTCACGCACCTTAAACCAGAGGAAGCGCCAGAAGGTGTAGTGATTGAGAGCGCTTGGAGTGATGAAGATGAGGCGCTATTGCTTAAAGAGGCGGACGAGCGCAAAGAGCGCGCTTGGCGTGACAGTGAAATGCAACGTGTAGTAAGCAGCCTCGATCAGATAAAAAATGATCGAGAGTTTGGCGGCACTAGCTATCAAGGTGATGCGACTGCCGAGCAGCTAAATGACTACCGTATAAAGCTGTGTGAGTACCCAAATCAGCCAGAATTCCCCTATGGGGCGCGCCCAAAATTTTCGGAGGTGTAATGAGCCAGCTTTACTCTGCTCCTTGGCACCAATACCGCGACAAACTTCTCCCGATCATTCAAAAAACACAACAACGGAATGATCATCAATTTGCCGACGAAATTGACGACGCCCTCCACACAGAGAGGGCGTTTCTATTTTTGGTGGAAGATGGCTTCACCGTTCTTTTGCCAAAACGACGGGGCGTCTTGCCCTGGCTTAACGTGATGTTTGCGTTTAGTTGGGGCGGCAATGCCATTGATCGTTACCAGCCAGGCATTGAGCTCAAAGCGCGACAAATGGGGGCAAGGGGCGTGGAACTATACACAGCCGTTGAGGGGCTAGAGCAAGCGTTACTCGGCAATGGGTATGTTAAAACAACGGGTGAAGCCCGCATTCAGCACTGGGAAAAGATTCTGTAGGAGGGCCATATGGGTGGCGGCGGAGACTCAGAAGTCAAAGAAACAGAAGCGCAACGTGCAGCGTCAGAGGTGGCTAAAAAGCAGTGGAATTTATACCAATCTGACTTTAAGCAGCATGAAGACAATTTCATTGCGCGGGTTGACGCTTACAACAGCGATAACAACATGGCAGAAGCCAAACAGGCGGCTGATGTGGGATACAACAAAGAGTACTCCAAAAACCGTGAAGGCGCGGCCAAGTCCCTATCAGCGAGTGGCGTTGATCCGACGTCGGGCAAGTTTCAATCCACCATGGCGGAGATGACAACGGATCAAGCGATTGGGCAGTCCGACACTGCCAATCGTGCGCAGTCGTCAGAGCAGGATAAGTATTTGGCGGGGCTGAGTGATGTCGCAGCTATCGGCATGGGGCAGCAAACCGGTGCGCTCGACGGCATGAGTGATGTCGCCAATACCAGCCTAAACAAGGCAACGGCAGACGCCGAGGCCGATTTTAATAAGCGCTCGTCAAACTTGCAGCTAGCAGGTGCAGTGGCTGGCGCGGGGCTTAGAAGCTACCAAGCAGGCTGGGGAGGCAATGAAACCGAAACATTTGAAGCCATGCAAAGCGGCTCCAAGAATGGGTTTTCGCCAATGGGCGGGCCAAGCTCGTATGGGTTAGATCAACATTAATCAGCGGGGTAAAGCATGGGCATTGCAGCAGACAGATACGCAAGTATCACGCGCCAACAATATGACGACTGGTATCGGCGCTTTTATCCCGAGCAGAAAAAGCTCATGGAGCAATCGCAAAGTGGCGAATTGCTTAGTGAGCAGCTTGGGCGTGTAGATGAGAATGTGGATAGCGCCGCTCAGGCCGCAGAGGCAGGACAAACCAACCGCATGGCGCGTTACGGCGTCACCGCAGAAGAGGACCCAAACCAAGATGCCAAGCTAGCACTTAGCAAGGTGTCAGCAAAAAACGGCTTACGCACCTACGAGCGTGACCGGTCGATGAAAACGCTATCTGGCTCAAGTATGGGTTTGCGAAACGCACCACAACAGCAGCAGGGGTAACCAATGGGGTATAGCTTACTCAGCATGGGGCAGCATCAAAAAGGCGCTGCCATGAAAGGGCTACGTGACGCAGCTAACCGAGAAGAAAAACGCGAAGCGGCGAACAAGAAGCTCGAAGCAGCAGAGCGGCAACAGACTATCAGCGCTGTAGGCTCGGGTGCGGCGATTGGCGGCATGGTTGGCGGCCCCATAGGTGCAGGAATTGGTGCCGCGGCTGGGCTCGTCGTGGGCGAATTGTTTTAGGAGACGATAATGGGTTTAGATACACGCGGATTTATGGATGGCGCCTTGCGCGCATATAGCATTGCCGACCGTCACTACCAACGCAAAGAAGATCGCGAGCTGCAAAAAGAGCAGCTGGAGCAAGACAGAAAAGAGCGAGAGCAGCGCATGTCGCTTCGCCAAGCGCAAGAAGAGCGTCAGCAAAAGAAATTCGATTATAACTACGGTAAAGACGGCAAGGGCGGTGCGCTGCGTGATGCCGAAGAGCGCGATAAAAAGCTGTTTGATGCAAAATTGAAAAACCAACAAACACAGCAAGAGCTCAACGAATATCAGCTTGGACAGCAAAAGCGCACGCACTTCATTCAGGAAAACAGCCCACTCATTCAAAAAGGGTGGAAGCGCTGGATGGAATCGGGGGAGATTGACCCCGTGCTTGATAATGAAATGATTGCGGGCAGCGCATATGATCCGCGTCGCTACCTGGATCCAGAGGTAAACAAAGCCGGCGAGTTGCTTGAAACGAAACTGCCAGCCGTGCTCGATGGCAAGGCCGACTTCAATGACCCAGAAATCAAAAGCGCGCTGAACACCATCTACAGTAAGAACATCAAAGCGTCAATTGGGCAGAAAGACCCAAGAACTGGCAAGGTAATCAAGGACGCCCGTTGGGGTGGTGTCACACTAGCTGCAGATATTAACCCAGAGATGGAGGGAGAGCAGCCAGGCTTGGTGATCACAACGGAAGTGAGCTATGGCGAAGATAAATGGGTGCCCAAGCCCGTGACCGAGGGGCGCGGTACAGGTGATGAGCAAGTCAAAGTCATCCCTCTTGAGCAGGCCATGCAGGATTTAACCGGGCAATTAGCGATGCGCCGCCAAGCGATGACATCACCGGCATTCAAATCCGTGTTTGGCGGTGAAGGTGAGGAAGTTAATGACGCTTATCAGAAAGAAATGGCATCTATCGAGAGCGACCGAAGCAAGGCGCTTGCTAAACTCTATAGCGAGCAAAATGGATTCGATACCAAGCCAGAAGACATCAAACAAAAAGAGTCTGAGATCAACCGTATTTATGACCAGCGATTGGCACGTGTTGCTCAGCAATACGGTATTCAAAATCCCGATGCTGGCGGTTTGGGTGAGAGCCCAGCGGAGGTGCCCGCCGAGGTGGAGCAATGGGCTACCGATGATCCGAGAAAGCAGTATTTCTTAAAAGCGCTGAAGCAGAAAGGGCACGAACTAAGTGGTTATGATGTGCAGACCATTGAGCGTGCGTTTAATGACCAGTTAGCCAAACAGAAAGCTGAAAAAAGCTCTGAGGTTGCGAATAGCTTGCGAGCTCAACACGCTCAGCGTTATGCGGATCGATAGTTAACATCATTGCATTACCCTAGCTGAAATGACTAATGGCGAAAATAGCGATTGCCGCTGTACATGCCAAGAGGAAAAAAGAAATAGATGTAGCGACGAGTAAGACTGCTCTATCTGCGGCGCGGCCTGATAGCTTCCCGCTGATGCTGAATGTAAATGTCAACTTAAGAAAACTCGATAGTTTGAACATATTATGCCCCTCTGTCGCATACTGTGAGTGTGGGGCTATTATCAGAGCTTTAGGGGGGCTGAGTATGGGACAAATTAATGTCAAATGATGTGATATGTCCCTCGATGCCATTCTTGAGTATGGTTTCAAGAAACTGTTCAAAGGTCTCAGAGTCCTTTTGTGACTTCTGATACGCCTCGGTTAGTAACCAATGCCACTCGAAAGCGTTGAATTTCAGTACGCTGGAGTCACCTTTGAATATTTTTAGTTTGTCACGATTCTCGTTGAATATGCGCAGTTCAAGGTTACTAACTCTCTCAGCGCCTGCTAGCACTATATCCCGAGATTCTATACCCAGGCGGCGATACTGCTTTTTTACAGTTTCTGTGTCTTTGCTTAGGCAGTAACCAATAAATTCTATTGAATTGGCTTTGTTGACAGTAACTCCATATTTTTCGCATAGAGAGTCCCACCTGAATTGAAGTGAACTGTATAAAGATGAATCTTTTTTCTCGGACTTTCTTTCGGTCAATGATTGGCAGGCACTAATGAGATTATTGAGGTACTGATGAATATTTGCCCTTCCGTCGATTGGCACGTGACTAAAGGCTTCTTCTACTTCTTCGTCGTGCGCCGTTTGCAATGTGTCAGCGTCTGACTGATCTAGAACTGCCTTCTCAAAGGGACTTAACCATTCGAGGTTGTCAATATCATCGAAGTCCTCGTCATCAGAGTGACTAGAGCTGTAATAAAAACCAAGATCGTCATGAAGCTCTGAGCTGAGCTCCCAAGATATATTTTTGACCTCTTCTAAAAGATTAAGTGCTACCTTTTCAATTCTCTTTAGAGATTTACACTGCTGAGTATGTGTTTCTCGACCCTTGAACTCCCATAAGTCATATTCGATTTCCGAGAGTATGAAATCATGATCTTGTTTAGGCACATCATATTTCGACAGAAACGATTTTATTTCAGTAGCTTGGGTTTTGTTTAGCATGTTCTCATGTTAAGTATTGGTGATTAAATTTTAAGTTTTTACTATTGCGAATTAGAGCGCAGGTTGCAAACTCGTCTTTACTGGGATGCATCAGGATACTTCGATACTACACCTCGGCTTATGAACGAGGCTAGGGAGTTCATTGGCGTTTACCTGTGACACAATTAACGCAATAATAGCCCCATCATCAAATACCTATATCTAGCCGCTGGCTCCTTTGGAGTTGGCGGTTTTTTTATGCCTGCTCGGAGCGGATATGAAAGACGAAAAGCTTCTCGGAAAGAAAAACGGAGCCACTGTTAACGCTCAAACGGATATGACGTTTCAGCTAAGCGATGATTTTAGTTTGGATGCTTACAAGCCAGCGGAAAATCTAGAAGTAGGTGCCGGAGATGTTTCCAAAAGCCTGGCGGTAGGTGCTTCTGGCGCCATGGAAGGCGCAGCGGAGGCCACGAGCGCTGTTGGTGATGGGATTGGAAATGCGATTGCTGATGGTGCTCGGAATCTCGGTATCCCGGATTCTGTCATCGATAAAGCGAGCACCGTCGCAGGTTATACGCCACAGGGCTTAGGGTTGAAGTACGTCGATATGCTTGGAGGGGCTTACGGCCAAGCTAAAGAGTGGCTGACTGATAGCCTATCCGACGACGGGAAAAAGGCACTACAAACCGCGCCCGTTTCAGAGGCCCCAGAGGGGGATTGGCGTGTTTCATCTGATCCTGCCGTGTGGGCGATGCAAATCGCGCAAGGCCTTGGCTATATGGCACCAACTGTCGCTTCGGCAGTTGCGACTGGCGGGCTGTCTTCCGCGTCCGCAATCCCATCATTTACAAAACTGGCAATGCGGTCTGGCGCTAAGCCTGAGGTGGCAGCAAGGGCGGCGGAGAAAGCCTATAGCGTCCTACGCAACACGCCAGCCTCGGCGATTGGTATGGCATCAGATGTTGGCAGTCAAGGCGTCCAAGCTAAAGAAACAGTGATGGCTGCGCCAATTGATCAACTTGCAGAGAGCGAAGTCTTTCGCAACAACTTCTATGTGGTTGACGCTGACCCTGAGTATGCGGGGCTCAGTGATGCACAGAAGATTGATCGCGCCCGAGAAATGACAGCGGAGCAAGCTTCCAAAGCCACCATGTCAGACGAGAAAACATTAGCAACGAGTGCTATGGCCACAATGCTCGGCGATGTTCCCTTGGCCAACATGCTGACTCGCGGAGCGGGTAAGGCGAGCTCATCAATCAGCAAAGGTGTTGCAAAAGGGGCGGCGGAAGGTGCTGTTCGCGAAGGCGCCACTGAAGCTATCCAGGGTGGTACCCAGCAATACGTGGCTAATGAGGTATCAAACGAATACGCGGGTACGGATCTTGACCCCATGGATGGTGTCGCGCTCGGTGCAGTGAACGAGGGCGTACTGGGTAGCGCCATTGGTGGCACCATGGGTGCAGCAGGTGGTGCGCGAGCTGGAGCCGACAAGGTCAGTGATACCGCTGACGCCATTGAAAATGACATGGCTCAACCTGCTGAACCCGAAGGCAATGCGCAAGATACCGACGACGCACAAGCTGTGGAAGGTGTACAGGGCATGGAGGGCGCACAGCTACCAAGTAATGATGAAACCACGATCACTGATGGTCCATCTGAAGCAGCCGAGCGGGTTCGTCAGCAAATCCTGGATAAAGCTCTATCCGGGAGCAATCAGGAAAAGTCAGAGGTTGATGGGCAAGGTGATCTGACATCTCGCTTTAAAACCTCGCAACAGTCATTACGAGATATAGGCGTACTGCCAGATAACGACAATCACTTTGTAAAAACCGTCAAGCTGGCTTATGCCATGGATCAGGACAAAGCGGATGCTCTGCTTGAACGCATAGAACAAGGTGATCAAGAGGCAGAACAATCTCTGTACGCTCTCGCGGAGCAAGCTTCAGAGCTGGGGTTGGATGAGACAGGTGTTCAGAAAATCTTCAATGATGCAGCCGCTAAGCAACAAGCTGTCAAAGATAAGCGTGAATCTAAAGTTCAGCGTTATATCTCAGCGATTGAACAAGGCCGTGATAACGTTGGAGCTTCAAAGGGCGTAAACAATGAAGCGCGACAGCAGGAAACTGTTAAAGACCAATTACCTCCCTCTTCTGAGTTGCCAGCAGGGTCGGCAGAAAGCACTCAACAAGACACACCAGGTGAAGCGTCGCGCAATGCAGACTTAGCGAGTAGCGCACCACAAAGTGAAGTCGATGCCGCTTATCAGCAGCGTGACGAACAGCATGCAATTCAGGAAAGCATCAAAGACAACGTTGATAAAAGCGCCCAGTCACGTGGCGAGTTTGCCAATCGCCCTAACACCATGAAGATGCGCGAAGATGGCAAAAAACCGATTGCTGACTATGCCGCGCTCACCAAAAAAACCAAGTCGATGCGCAAGCGCCTTAAAAAGCGCATGGCCCAATCTAATCCCCAGCTACGCGAAGCGCTATTAGAATCACTGCGTAACGCACCCGAGCGCATTGCGGCCTTTGAGCAAGAGGCGAAGGAGCGAAAAGCGTGGTTTGATGCTCAGCCTGAAAACCAAGCACGACGCCAGCAAGCCGAGGCGTTATTCGATCCGCAGCAACCAGAGCCAGTTAACGAGCCAGACTTTAGCCGCAACGCCATTAAGCAAGTGATGGACGACATGCGCGAACGCGGCGAGCCCATCATCCAATCTCTGCCTAAAGAAGAGCAGGCCGAAGCCAGGGCTGATCTGAAAAAAGCACAGTCATTTGCGACCACCAAGCTGCGCATGATGATGGATGAGGCGAAAGCTGGCCGAAAAGGAACATTTAGCGACTTCGAGCCCAGGCTTCAACGTAAAAACGAAGCCATAAAAAAAGTATCGTCTGATGATGCTGAGAGAGAGGGCACCGTTAGCTCAGGTCAAGTCAGCGTTGGCGGCCTCGACGTAGGCGTACCAATTGTTAGTCGAGAAGTTGAGCGCAGCTATAATCGAGCAACTCATATAGGTAGTGGGCGAGACTTCAATGCCGAGCTACAGAGTGAAGCGAGGCAAATGGCCACAGAGCTCAACGAACGAGGGTTGCTAGATACAGAAGCACGAAGAAATAAAGCTAAAAGCCTGATTGAGTCTTATCTAGACGAGCAGAAAAAATTTATTGAGCGTGAATCATCACGAGCGACCAATAACCCCAGCTGGCTTGTCACAGGCCGAGGTGGGCGCAATATGGCGAAGTATTCCGCCAAAGTTGACAAAAATATGGCGGCATTTAGCCGTGAGGTCGAAAAGCTAAGCGCGATGCGTAAGCGCGTCCCTCAAGACGTAGAAGCCGTCATGAATGAGGAGCAGCGTCAGGCCAGGCAAGAGAAAGAGCGTCGTGACAATCTTAGTCGCGCTGAGAAAAAGGCAGCTGAGTATTTAGCCATCATTGCGCAAAATATGCGCGAGGGTAATTCATTGCTGGCAAAAAGTGACCGCAAATGGGCAGGGCCAAAAGCGCTCACCCAACTTAACTTGCTTGCATCGGCAGATGAAGCCAGGGCAAAAACGCTGGTTAAGAAAATGGATGGCTCCCTTGAAGACGTTGGCGGCGTGATCAAGGTGGCGGGGCCCCGCTCAAAGCTTGCCGCACGATTGAAAGAGCTGCTTGGCTCCCAAGACAATCCTAAAAACTCTCCTGCTACACCAACCGAAAACTCCGCCATACCAACGCTTGATGCCTTTTCAACTCTTAACAAAGGTGACATGAGTCTTACTGAGGTTAAGGCGTTATCGGAGCAGCTAACTCGCAACGAGCAAGGCGTAAAAGATGAGCTTTACTCGCTCACTATTCCGAAAATCAACGAGAAAATGGGTGCCTACTTTGCGGCGCGTTGGAAGGGCGAAAGGAAAGACCGCATCGTACAAGCGGCTTTTGATCAGCTCCTATCTGATTTGGAATTCACCATGGCAGGTGGTGCGCAAACCATTACCTTGACGCAGGAAGGAAACGGAAAGACGCGCGCTGAAAAGGTAAATGAAAAAATCCAAGCGATGGATGAGGATACCTATCAGGCGTTCATTGATGCGCGCAAACAGGCTGAAAAAGACCGAAAAGAAGCAATCAAGCAACGAGAAGTCGCACTCAAAGACCCACAAACAATAAATGACTTTAATCTATTTGTTCAAAACGGTGGCAAGATTACACCCGAACTGCGCGCCCGTTATGACAAATTGGTCACTGACGAGATCTTATCTCGCCGCAAATCAGAGCAGGAGGCAGCCGCCAAAAAGGCAGGCTTGGAAACTGATGGCGAAATCGAGACTGGTGACATCACCGAAGGCACACACGGCAAGACCGGAGCCACCATTTTTAATGTGTCGTTAGAAACACGCTTAGGCAAGGACAAGTTCAAAGAGGCGGCCGGGATGGCACGCTCAATGAAAGGCGGCTACTGGCGTGGGAGCTTTTACTTTCCCACACGCGAAGATGCGGAAATATTCATGGGTTGGCTGCAAGGCAATGACATTGACCGTTCTGAGTCCGTCAACGCTAAGCGCGAAGAGAAGCGCCAGTCAAACGCGGAAAAGCTAAGAGAGGCAAGTGAAAAGCTCGCAGAAAAAGCGAACGCGGAATACAACGCAGAGCGCAAAGAAAACACGGCCAAACGCATGGCTGAAGGAGAGCGAGCGAGATCTCGAGCGAGAAAAGATGCAGAAACCGCCACGATAATGGCTGAGGTTGCCGACAAGATTGAGTCAGGCGACCTCTCAGCGTTGGCGGGTATCAATGCGAAAACGCAAGTTGAAACACTGAAGCGAATCGAAAACGGATTGCTGTGGGAGGCAAGCAAGAAAAACAGTGATGCTGTAGAGCGGGGCGACTTTAGCGATCCTGTTTGGAAAAAGGGCACGACGATTGATGAGAAGGTCATGTTTGCCAAATATCCAATGGCAGACACAGACACCCGCGTGATTAACGAGTTGGCCAGCCGAATGGTGAATGAAAAAGGCTATGTGAAGTCTGGTAGGGTTTTGCTGGACAAATACAAGGGTGGCGAGCCCAAAGACGTCGCGTTAAGCACGGAAAACGAACACGTCATCAAAATGGTGGAGTTCGCGAAAAAAGAGGAGCTATACGGCGATTTGCCCGCCATGTTCCAGCGGCTTCAACGTATGGGGATCACGCGACGAGAGCTGTTGCGTCAGGCGCTGCGCGAGATGGGCAGCACCAAGACAAACACCGGCCTCAATGAGAGCAAGCTTGCCAAGCTGGAGCGCGATCTTAAGAAAAAAGTGCTTGGCAATCGCAATGCGTTTGTTGATTTCTTCCCTACACCAGAGTCTCGTGCGCGCCGCATTGTTGAGCTGGCCGATATTGAGCCTGGCATGAAAGTGCTAGAGCCGAGCGCGGGGAATGGCATGTTGGCAGATGCTGCGAAGTCTCAAGGCGCTGACGTTGAAGTGGTAGAGCTCGCCAGCGACCTGAGTGACATCTTGAAAGAAAAGGGTCACAAAGTTGTCGGAGATGACTTCCTTGCGTTTACCGGTAAGGGTTATGACCGCATCGTGATGAACCCACCGTTTAGTAATGACATGGACATTGACCATGTTCGTCATGCCTACGACATGCTGAAACCTGGCGGAAAAATGGTAGCAGTGATGAGCAGCATGGCAGGGGAGCGTAGTAACAACAAAAACCGAGCCTTCAAGGACTGGCTAGCTGAGTTGGATGCCACGGAAGAAATGGATCCCGAGGGTACGTTTAAAGAGTCCATGAACCAAACAGGTGTTCGTACCAAAACGGTCGAAATTGAAAAACCAGTCAAGGAGGCTCAAAAGGAAAGCGAGTCTGAGGCGGTGATGTTTTCCCGCGAAGGCGTCACTCAAGGCAATCCACCACCGAAAGGCATGCCACTCAAACAGGCCGAGCTGGGCGTTCGCCAATGGCTCAAAGAGTATAACGGTGGGGCGGGGATCAAAACCAAGGTAGTTCAGACGCAAGCGGAGGCAGAAAAGCTGCTTGGTCAATCCATCCCGGACGCTACTATTCACGGCTTCTACAGCGATAGGGATGGTGCCGTGGTACTTGTTGCCGACAACCTGCCTGATATGAAAACGCTGCGCAAAAAGCTACGGCACGAAGTATTGGCTCACCATGGCTTAAAAGCGGTGGTCGGTGATAGCGAGTATCAGAAAATCCTTGAGCGAATTGCCCGCGGTAAAAGCTCACCGCACGTAAAAGAGCTATGGGATCGCATCGAAAAAAACTACGGCGACCAAGAGCCCCTTGTGCAAGTTGAAGAAATACTGGCACATGCAGCGGAAATTGAGCGCAGCACTATTCAGCGGTGGTGGGACCGAGCGATTGAAGCAATTGCGCATGCTTTACGAAAAGTGGGTTTCATGCGGCCTCATGACATTACGAAAGCTGAGCTAAACAATATTGTTCAGACACTCGTGGATCGAGTAAAGGCAGTCAATCACTGGGATCCCAATAACCCTCCTCCTTCGGGTGGAAGCTCTAAGTTGAGCCAGGCTAAATTCTCCAAAGAGCACGCGCCGACTATGGACGAAGTGTTGAGCCAGATGGATGCAGAGCCAACCGCGCAAGGGCGAATGAAACGGGCGCTTAGTGCCACGAAGACAGCGGTTAAGGGGGCGCTTGGTGGAAGCAAAGGGCTTGGCGCGGTATCTCTTCGCCAACTCGCCGATCTTGCTTACGATAAACTACCGCAAATTAAAACGTATGTAGATACGGTGCATCGCATGATGGAGCGCCGCAATCAGATGGCGTTTGAATCTGCTGACATTGCACAGAACATTCGAAAATGGGCAGCTAAAAACAAGCCTGTGGCTGATGAGTTATTCAATGTGGCACACGAAGCGACGGTTGAAGGCGTCGATCCCGCCGAGCAATTTGTTTCGGCAGCGGAGGCAATTGAGAACCGTATTCGTCATATCGAAAATGTAGCCAGGGAAGATCGTCTCACCAACTCCCAAGCAGAGGAATTGCGACAGCTGCGTAATGACCTGAAGGATGAACCTCGACGCTTAAGAAAACATATCGCCTTGCGTAAGCGCTTTGACAAGCTACCTACAGAAGCGAAACAGCATTACCGCACTATGCGCGATAATTACAAAGCGCGACATAATGACTACCGGACGTTACTTGAACAGCAAATCGAGAATGCAGACATTGATAATCGCGTGAAGAAAAAGCGGTTAGCGGAGCTGCGATCCTTATTTGAACTGCAAGAAGTTAATGCGCCTTACTTCCCTCTTGCCCGTTTCGGCGATTACTGGGTGAGTGCCATTGATGAAAATGGAGAAAATCGTTTTCTGATGTTTGAGTCTGAAGCCGAGCAAAAAGCGACGTCTGAAAAGTTAAAAGAGAAAGGCTTTGAAGTGCGCTCGGGCTACAAGATGGAAGGTAACCCAGCGATTAATGGTGCCAGTTTGAGCTTTGTTACCGACTTGATGGGCAAGATAGACGAATCATCACTCAATGATGAGAAGAAAGCGTTAATCAAAGACCAAGTCTATCAGATGTATCTCCAGGCCTTGCCGTCACGCTCGATGCGTAAGCAGTTTATCCACCGCAAAAAGACGAAAGGCTGGTCTAACGATGCGCTACGTGCCATGGCTGAGAACATGATGAAAGGTGCTTATCAGTTATCGCGCATGGAGTTTGCAGACGAGCTGACCAAACAGGCTACTGAAGCTAAAAAGGTGGCAGAGCAATCGAATGACAACCAGACCGGGCGTTACGCAGAAGAAATGATGAAGCGACATGAATGGGTGATGAACCCGAAACACTCAACCGCCGCACAAAAGATCACGTCTTTGGGCTTCCTTTGGATGCTCGGGGTATCACCGGCCGCTGCCGCGGTAAACACAACGCAAAACTTCGTCGTCGCCTTACCCATCATTGCGAGCAAATTCGGCACGAAAGCCGCAGCCAGTGAGCTCAATGGTGCGATGAAAGAGTTCATCACATCGCGTGGGCAAATCAGTCGCAAATTCCGCAACCAATCAGAGAAAGATGCTTACCAAGCTTGGCATGATATGGGTCTACTCGATTCCACGAATGCGCACGATTTAGCAGGTATGGCCGAAGCCGAGAACTGGCAGTACAACGAGACCTATGAGAAAGCCATGAATGTTGTCAGCTGGCTATTTCACAAAGCGGAAGTGTTCAACCGCGAAACCACGGCAATTGCGGCTTATCGCTTAGCGAAACAAAAAGGGCATTCTCATGAAGCGGCGACTAAGATGGCCGCCGATATTACCTGGGATGCGCACTTCGACTATACCAATGCTAACCGTGCTCGCTACATGCAAACTCCGACCATGAAAGTCCTTATGCAGTTTAAGCAATACAGTCAAAACATGACGTACTACTTGCTGCGCAATATGTACCTGAGTATGAAAGGGGCTACCAAGGAAGAAAAAGCAGAAGCGCGCAAGCAACTGGTGGGAACCTTGGGCATGACAGGGTTACTTGGTGGGGCTACCGCTCTACCGCTAGGGTCATTGTTTGCACTAGCCAACGGATTGAATGCGGCTTTCGGTGATGACGATGAGCCCTGGGATGCAGAGGTGGAATTTAAAAACTACCTGGGTGAGTTAATGGGCCAAGATATGGCCGATAAAGTCATCTATGGTGTGGGTGGTGCAGGCGTGTCGTCACGCATTTCACTTGACGGCCTCTGGATACGTGATCCGAACCGCGACATTGAAGGCGAAGATTTATGGACGCATTACGCGGAGCAGGTTGCAGGCCCTGTAATGGGTGGGATTGTGGTCAGTTGGCTTAGAGGCAGTAGCGCCATTGCCGAGGGCAATGTGTATCGCGGCATTGAGAAAATGATGCCTAAGTTCGCGCGTGACCCCATGAAGGCATACCGCTACTGGGATGAAGGCGCGCTTAACTACCGTGGCGATGCGTATAAAGAGTCCGATCAATTTACGGGCTTGCAATTGCTATTACAGGCCAACGGCCTAACAGATGGTGAGCTGATGAAGCAATATGATCTTAATAACGCTATCAAAGGCTACGAGCAACACATCCTCGATCGTCGCCGTGACTTAATGACTGCATTTTGGCTGGCATACAAAGAAGGTGATGACGCCATGATGGTGGAGGCCAAAAGAGGGATCCGCAAGTTCAACCAGGCTAACCCTCGCATTGCCATTGATGGCGATACCTTACGCCGATCCATCAAAACTCGACACCGTTATAGTCGGGGAAGCCAAAACGGCGTCAATGTGAAGAAGAGCTTGCGCTATCTGAATGAGCGAGTTGGATGGTAGTTCACCCACTTAATCTGTTTGGGGCAAGGGAATGATTTCTTTGCAACCTATTAACCTATGAATGGGAGTCACCAATCATAAAAAGGAATCCTAGTGTTGAGATAGCGATGATTTTGCTAAAAGTGGTAAGTAAATCATTGAGTAAGGATACTTTTAATGGTGATGCCAACCTTGCAAGAGCTGCGCGATGCTGCCGCGGATGACTGCGCTTCTCTGACTCCTCTCCTGTGCGCTGCTGGGGCATATGCTCAGGCTAAAAACCTACCTATTTTGCGTACTTGGCTGGATCACGAACTAAACGGCTACCGTGAGACGACAAATGTTCCTCTATATAGGCGACTGAAGAGCACGCCAATTGCTTTTACCGACAATAACTCTTGGCATTCCTTCCCAGATGTTGAAATTGGGCTTGGTAGCTCGGTGACAACTATGGATTGTCGTCTCTCGGTGGTCGAATTGACTACAATGCATGAATGTTCACTACCATTAAGAAGCAAGTTTGCTGACAGTGAGAGCGAGTTTCTCTCTCAGCTTCTTGGTATCGAGGGGGAGTACTCGTTATTTGTGAGTGCAGACAGGCTTGAACACATCTTATATGACGTGAGGAAGTCATTATGGACTTGTTTATCGCAGCTTGAGGGCGAATTGTACAGTTTGTAATGAAATATTTGTCGTCTTTCAGTGTAGTTATAAACGAAGCTTTAGAGATTTTTGTGTACATAGGTTGGTGGAGTTGGAGGGGGAAAATTTGCTCATTTCGGCGAGGTAGTTTTTGGGGCAAAAATGGGACACAAATGGGACACTTTGTGCAAATGGGACACGATTTGGGACACTTTTCAGGGGGTTGATAGGAGTAATAAGGATTTGCATTGCGACAATAAAGCATTGAAAATGTTGAGAAACGCCTGTTTGTAACGATCTTGCTTTTCGGGAGATATTTCGTTACGTAAAATAACGTTAGGGGTGAAGGGGTTGCTATTTTTTTGTTCGTATCCTTTCCCCTGGGCAATAGATTTTTTGTCATTTTAAATCATGGCCTTATGTTGTTTTTTGCTGTTTTTGCCGCCAATTCTAATTGTGATCTATATTTACTTTTTAATCAGTAAAATCGTCACTGATAGGCAAGGTGATGATTCGCCCCTTATAGTTTGGGTGAGTTCAATAATCACAAATCGTTTGTGCTCTCGGCGCCTGTGGTATCGGTTGGCCTCTTGCGGGGGAATCGGAAGGTTAGTCCGACGAGACACATTGTTAAACGTCCTTGTCAGGAGCAAGAACTATGTCAAAAAACCTCTTTGCTAACCTGCAAAAAGTCGGTAAAGCGCTGATGCTTCCAGTATCTGTGCTTCCGGTCGCAGGTATACTTTTGGGTGTTGGTGCTGCCAACTTTAGCTGGATGCCAGATATTGTTTCACACATGATGGAACAAGCTGGTGGGTCTGTATTTGGTCAAATGGCCTTGCTGTTTGCCGTCGGTGTGGCGCTAGGCTTCACCAATAACGATGGTGTCTCGGGTCTGTCTGCGATTGTCGGTTATGGCATCATGGTGGCGACACTGGATGTCATGGCACCAGTAATGGGCGCTGAAGAAATCAAGACAGGTGTGCTTGGTGGTATTCTCGCCGGTGGTGTCGCGGCGTGGACGTTTAACCGCTTCTATACGATTCAACTGCCTGACTACCTTGGCTTCTTTGCCGGTAAGCGGTCGGTGCCAATCATTACCGGTTTCATTTCTATCGCGCTTGGTGTGATCCTGTCTGTTATCTGGCCACCAATCGGCAGTGGTATCGCTACCTTCTCACACTGGGCCGCCGAACAAAACCCTGTGACCGCATTTGGTATCTATGGTGTGGTAGAGCGTGCACTTATCCCATTCGGTCTACACCACATCTGGAACGTACCTTTCTTCTATGAAGCGGGTAGCTGTGTGAACAACGCCGGCGAGCAAGTAAACGGCATCATGACCTGTTTCTTGACCGCAAACGATGTCACTCGTGAAGCAGGTAACGGCTTTGGTCAGTTAGCAGGCGGCTACTTGTTCAAAATGTTTGGTCTACCAGCGGCGGCATTTGCTATCGCACATTCTGCCAAGCCAGAAAACCGCGCCAAAATCATGGGTATCATGGCATCAGGTGCACTGACGTCATTCTTGACCGGCATCACTGAACCTATCGAGTTCTCGTTCCTGTTCATCGCGCCAGTACTGTATGGTATCCACGCCATCATGGCGGGTGCAGCGTATGTGCTGACTAACGCACTGGGCGTTGTTCACGGCCATACCTTCTCGAACGGTTTCATCGACTTCATCGTGCAAATGCCACGTGCTGAGAACGTGACCACACTGGTGCTGCTGGGCCTTGGTTATGGTGTGCTTTACTACATCGTGTTCCGTGTAGTGATTCGCGCCCTTGACCTGAAAACCCCTGGTCGTGAAGACGAAGCGGTCGCTGACGTGTCAACCGCGACAGGTTCTGAGCTTGCGGGCGACTTGGTGGCTGCATTCGGTGGTAAAGACAACATCACAGGTCTTGATGCATGTATCACTCGTCTACGTGTCTCAGTGGCTGACACTGAAATTGTTGACCAAGACAAGCTCAAGCAGCTAGGTGCAGCGGGTGTAGTTGTGGTATCAGGTGGCGTACAAGCTATCTTTGGTACCAAGTCAGATAACCTGCGTACTGAAATGGATAACTGGATGCGCAGCCAATAATTGCATGCGCTAAACCAGCAAATGTAAAAAGGGGTAGCATCTTGCTACCCCTTTTTTTGTTCAACGGGCACCGAGTGAGAGAAAAAACAACATCAAAACGGGCACCAACAAGCTGAGTATGAACCCACTGACAATCGCAATCGGTACACAGCGAATCCCGCCTGTGCTTTGAATGATCGGCAAGGTGAAATCCATCGCGGTGGCACCACCATATCCAATTGCGGTGAGCGGATAGCGCCGGATTAACACTGGAATAATCATAATCGCCACAAGCTCGCGCGCGAGCTCGAGAATAAATGATGCACCGCCGTAGACAGGCCCCAGTCCGTCGCCCATTAAGATCCCTGCCAACGAGTACCAACCGAAGCCGGATGCCATCGCTAACCCGTGATGATAAGGAATATCTAACCACCATGCCGCCAGCAAGCCACCGGGCAAGGAGGTCGCGACAACGAGAGTCGCAATCATCAGCCCACTTTTATTGAGAATGATTTGCTTCAGCGTCATGCCACTGTTGCGGAGCTGAATGCCAATCAATAAGAGCAAAAGTAATAAAATACCCTCGCTGGCCGTATCGACCCAAGAAAGATCTTGATTGATTAATAGCCCTACGACTAAGCCAACGGCCACAGCCGCAATCAGCTTACCGGACTCTGACATCATGGCGCTGAGGGTCAGTTTATGTTGGTGGCCATGGGTCTCGGTTGGGAAGAGCTTATCGAGAACAGGCAGGGCAAGCAGGTTGGCCGCGCCGATACAAATGAAGAACGTGGCAGCGAAATACAAAATGGTGGAAATATGTTGCCCGAGGTTATCTAAGCCTGCGAGGCTTAAGCCCATCAACACTAAAATGACCATCACTAGCCGCATCGTCAGGGTATTGACGGCGTTGAGGTAGCGCGCCTGCTTAATGGGGATTAGATAGCCGATAATAAGCGGCGAGAAGATGAGTAGCATCCCTGAAAACATCTGATTTTGCTCGGTGTTAAGAAAGTAGAGCTTGAGGTTATCAACCGGTTAATAGGTTGGTCAATAAAATCAGACAAGGGTGGTTAAAGGGAAGACCACCCTGGCTTGGGTCAGATACTGCTTGCGTCCATGACTTGGTTTAGCTGACGAGAGAACTCTTTTTCATCGAGGTTGGATAGCTCATATAAAGCTTCTGCGCCAGGCGCAGTGATTTCCACTTCATGATCCTCTATTGAGTCATCTTGATTGCGAAACATTAACAAGTGATTTGCCATTCTCGCGATATCTAAATAGGTGATATCGGGGCGCGGCTTAGTGTAGAGCTTATTGTTAATGGCGACTTCTATAAAGTCACGGTCAAACTGCCACTGCTTGAGCACAAGACGGCTGCAGTCGCCCGCCAGTGAGAAGAAGACGCGCTCTGCAATGTCAAATTTTAGATAGTGTCCCTGATTCACAAAGCGCTGAAACTCGCCAATCACGCTGTATAAGCCAATATCAGCAAGCAACCCCACAATCAGTGCTTTTTCGGGCTCCACTGAAAGCGGTTCATCACAGTAGTTTCTGACTTTTTGCGTCACCAGTGCCATCGCAGCGGCGAGTTCACGAGATTTTTGCGCACTTTTTTTCAATAGCGCGTTGCAGGCCTTGGAAAACGTGGCATCACTCTTGAGCTGATAGACGGCGGCGGCTGTGATGATCCCTAAAACGCGATCAACGCCAAGCCGAGAGACGGCGGTTTGAACATCTTTGCATTGACCTGTGGCGCGGGGAGCAAATAAAGCGGAGTTTGCAGCTTTAAGCACGGCCCCACATAAGCTTGGATCGTCCAACAAGAGGTTGGCAATATCCCGCATGGTAGTATCCGACCGCTTGCTAGCGCGTTGTATTGACAGAACAGCATCCGGTAAAGGAGGTAGGGACAGGCGATTGACACGGATGGTTTCGACGGCACGCTTGTAAAACTCGGTTTCAAGGGAGCGTAAGTACTTATCACGATCCGGTGAGACCCAAAAAAATGAAAGATGATCCATAAGTCCTGATAGTAATTGTCAGCAGACTGCATAGTAATGCGGCGAAGAATAAAAGAGAACCGCCTTTCTCTGAATCAGTGAGCCTGCTGGCGTCTTTGATGATAATTTACACAGTCACTCATCTGTCGCTTAGTCGTCGTCAATAAGTGGATACCGCAATAGTTTATCAATAAACTCGGCCACCAATAAGGCCGTAGGCTGGGAGAGTAGAAGCTGTTTTTGTTTCACTTCGATGGGGAGTAACTCCAACCAGCGCAGGCAAACCCAGCCAATTTCATCGTACTGTGTTAACTGGAAGTGTTCGTGGCGTGTCGGATTTGATCGATAATACTGCTGCAGCTTCTCACTCAGATAGAGGTAATGCTTGGGAACAGCATGGCGTTGCCATTTTGGCAACGGTGTATAACGCGCCATATTGACGTCACCTTCACCCGCGTCAATCGCATTCACTTTGACACTTTCAATCCCTTGTAACGTCAACGCGATTTCATGCGCACCATGACGATTGAAGTCTGCAATCTCGCAAAGCGTAACGATAGGAGAAATGGCGTGCGGGCGCTGCTGACCTTCATCCTCATTTTTCATCGCCACCAAAAGGCGAGGTGGTTCGCCTGCCTGTTGGAGCATTTGTAAGTAACATGACTCAGACAGCACATAGCTGTGCAATCCCCCAGGCAATAAATGACTTGCTTCTATTAACAGCGGGTGTCTCGACATGTCGGCTCCCTGACTATTAGCTTACCACTATTAATTTAGCGCACTCATCGCCCTGCGTTAAGCATAGATGCATCGAAGACTTTATTTAACAACGAAAAGGTGTCTGCAGTAAATGCGACAAGGGCCTCATTCGACCAAACCTCTATATAGCGATAAGTGATCAGATGCATAGTATTTGGTCGCTATTTAATGCAATCTCTTTGTGAAAATAACCATGCACAATGACTAGCTTATCAGTCAATTGGTGGGTCGGTTTTCCGGCTTGTATTAAAGCGCATTCACTGAAGGAGATAATTGGATGGCGAAGCAATTTAAAGCCCAATTAATGCATTTTCTGGATAGTTATGGGGAGATGGAGCAACGTTCTATGTTTGGTGGCATTGGCTTTTTCTGCCAAGAGGCGATGTTTGTGTTGCTAACCGGAAAGCATGTTTATTTACGAGGAGGAGGCGTGCTAACGGACAAGTTGATTGCCAAAGGTTGTGATAAATTTGTTCATGTAAAGAAAAGTACCTCTGCGGCAGTTAACTATTATGATGTGACCGCACTCTACTTAGGCCATGATCCCGATTTGCCCACGATGGTTGAACAGTCCTTACAGCGTGCGATCAAAGACAAAGCATGGAAAGCATCGGCATCCAGTCTTCGGCTTCGGGATTTACCCAACTTACGATTAACGATTGAAAGAATGCTAAAAAAGTCGGGCGTGAGAGACGTGTCGACGTTCTACAGCATGGCGCCGCAAGAAATGTTTCGTCGGGTGCAAATGACACACGGTAAAGATATCGATATCAATCTACTGTGGAAGCTCGCTGGGGCACAGCAGGGACGTCATTGGGAATTGATTGAAAAAGATGAACGTGAACGGCTGCTCGCCGAGGTATAGGCACACCAATTTTCAAACCTCGCGTAGACACCACCACTTTTTAGGCCTTTTTCGGCCGAAAAAGAGTCGATAGAGTAGTGAAATGTTATGTTTGGATAAATAATCGTCGGTTAGACGCTAAAATGATAATTTTTGCGTGACAGGCGGAAAAACTTATGTAGAATTCAAACCACTTAGCCGAGAGGTGAAGCGCGAGGGCGCGTTGGCAGAGTGGCTATGCAGCGGATTGCAAATCCGTGGACCTCGGTTCGACTCCGGGACGCGCCTCCATGAACTCTGGCTAAAATAATACGGACGCGGGATGGAGCAGTTTGGTAGCTCGTCGGGCTCATAACCCGAAGGTCGGTGGTTCAAATCCGCCTCCCGCAACCAATTTTAGGTTGCTATAGAAGCGCTTTACAATTGATGATAAGTCAATACGACCTTCGGTCGGTGCCGTTGCACGGCGCGAATTGCATTCAGCGTTAAAGCCGCCTCCCGCAACCAGTTTTCCAAGCGTTACTTAACGTTTGAATAAATAAGCGACATTAGCTCAGCTGGTAGAGCGCGACCTTGCCAAGGTCGAGGTCACGAGTTCGAACCTCGTATGTCGCTCCAAACATAAAACAGTGGCGTAAGCGACTGAAAAGATTGTGTGCCCTGGTGGTGGAATTGGTAGACACAAGGGATTTAAAATCCCTCGGCGTTCGCGCTGTGCCGGTTCAAGTCCGGCCCGGGGCACCATTAATAAGCAAGACGGCGACCTTAAGGGTCGCTGTTTTTGTATGTCTTTTCCTTGTTCAGTGCGTACGTTGTGCTTCACAATTTTGAAGAAAACAGACAGGTATCTGCGTTGAATTAACGCTATTTTTTGACTAAAATTTAATCAATGATGACCAGAGTGACTGTGAAAAGGCGATTGATGCAGAAAAAAACAAAAAAGGTGACGACGGCGATGATAACGCGTGCGGTAGCAAGCTCGACCGCGATTGAGACGCAAGCATCAACCGAAGAAGTGGAGGCAAGGCTTAAAGCGAGCAGGCAGAAATATCAAAACTTAGCGCTCGCTGATTGAGAGAGATGAAAATGTGAGGGGTAAAATGTCGTTAATCAGCCGCTCCATGTGCTGGTAGTCATGCCCGACACCAGCTTGAATTGCCGCAATGTAAAAGTCTTTGTTTTCTTCCCAAAGTCGATAGTCCAACAATCCTAAGCCCGCCTGTTGGCACAGCACATCAATGAGTAAACGCGATATTCGTCCATTTCCTTCTCGAAATGGGTGAATAAGAATGAACTCAACGTGACTTTGTGCAAGGTAACGAATGAGCGTCGCGCGCGGCATTACCGATATCCCCGCGTACTGGTTGAGAAAGACGCTTTCAAAATGCTGCAAACAGGCCCCTATCTGCTTGGGGGAAGTAAAACGAAACCCACCTTTACTCAGCTCAACATTCCTCACCTGACCGGCCCATGGGTAAACATTGCCCAGCCATTGTCGATGCCAGCTGGCGAGGGTGCTAACCCTTAATTGGCGTGGGAAATGGCCGCCGGTGAACACACGTTCGTAAAGCTTCGCAAGTAAGACAGCTTCAATGTCTTCCATTTTGGTGGGATCAGTCACCCCCATGTGGTTTTTGAGGACGCGTTCGTTAGAGCCCGGTTGGTATTGTGCCTCACTGGATTGTGTTTGATAGCGGCTCATGGCTTCTCCCTCTACATCGACTCCTTTGATTTTAGTTCAGAGACGTGTGTAAGGGCGCAAGGCGATAAATGCGATGTGTGATCGTCGAATGGATAAGGTGAGTCACGGAGTCTGTTGATCAACAAGGCAACGCTAAGGCTGCCTTGTGATCATCACGCGGTTAGGAGGGCTAAATCATGCTAAAGCATTGTATTTCATTCTGGTGTGCCAAACGGTAGTGGATATCTTGCGGATCCTTACGCCCCGATTGTCGAATAATCACCCCGCGTTTGACCCAGGTCGCCATCATCGCTTCAATACCGTCTGGGCTTATCCCATACTGGTTGGCGAGGTCTGTGCGACTAATGACACCCGCCTGACTGACACTGGCTTTGAGCTTTTGCAGGATCATAATAGGTCTCCTTAAACCAATGGGGATGTTTGCCGACGTAGCGCATGAGTGCCACCACGACAATCAGTAAGGCACAAAGGCCAGTGATGTAGAGTGTGGCTGGCGTGGTGGCGACACTCAACTGACTGAATTGGTAGCATAACGTGGCACCGCTTACCGCGAGCAGCATTGACCAGCTCGCCACAAACAGGGCAAATCGCCGACCAAACTCGCGTGTGTAGGCGCCCAGAGCGGCAACACATGGGGTGTATAGTAGGATAACAATGAGATAGGCCATCACGCTGGCGGTGCTAGTGAATTGACGATGCAGATTATCAAACGTTGTCATACTGACTTCTTGCGCTTGTGCGGCGGCCTCGGTGTTTTCAATCTCACCGACATCGATAGCCAATGGATCGGTATAATCAATGCCAAATAAGTTTTCAGGAATGCTCTGGACCGCTTCGACCAGCGCTTCTCCGAGTGTGGTCTCTTCTTCGGCTTCTTCGCTTGGCGCATAAAGGTTATTCAAGGTGCCGACGACGGCCTCTTTGGCAAATAGCCCGGTCACCAACCCGACGGTAGCAGGCCAATTATCCTCTTCAATCCCGATAGGTGATAGGGCCGGCGTGATCACTTGTGCGGTTTTCGAAAGGACGGAGGACTCGCTGTCTTCGTGTCCGAACGATCCATCGGTGCCTAACGAGTTGAAGAAGGTCAGAATCGTCACCACGATAACAATGGTTTTACCTGCACCAAGGACAAACCGACGCAGTTTTTGCCACGTGTTGTTCATCACATGGCGTACGCGCGGCAGCTCGTAGTCAGGGAGTGTCATCAGTAGGCTTTCACTATGCCCTGGATAAAGGGTGTGACGCAGTATCAGGCCGGTGATTATCGCAGCGACAATGCCAAGCAAGTAGAGGCCGAAAACAAGGTTTTGTCCGTTTTGCGGGAAAAACGCCGCGGCGAAGAGGGCGTATACAGGCAGGCGAGCGCCACAGGACATAAACGTTGCCATCGCGGCCGCGGTTTTGCGCTCGTGAATCTGTTCTAATGTGCGCGTTGCCATCACAGCGGGGACGGTGCACCCAAAGCCGAGGATTAAGGGAACAAAGGCTTTGCCCGGCAACCCCATTTTTTGCATTAAACCGTCTAATAAAAAGGCGGCACGTGCCATGTAGCCTGTGCTTTCTAATACCGTTAGAAATAGGTACAAGCCTGCAATAACAGGAATAAAGGTCGCAACGGTTTGAATGCCTCCTCCGAGGCCATCGGCGAGAATAGTGACAATCGCCGCTGGCAGTACGCCGTCAAGAAGCTGGTGGGTGCCATCTACCAGTATCGCGCCGGCGGCAATATCGAAAAAGTCGATAAAGGCGCCGCCAATGTTGATGGCAAACACAAACATCGCATAGAGGACGGCGAGCAAAATGGGCAGTGATAAGAAGGGGTTGAGAATGATCTTGTCTAGCTTCTCGGTATTATTGCGACTGAGATGACGAAGCTCGCGGCGAGCCTGGTGAACCATGTCACGAATCGCACTGTAGCGTGTATCAGCAATGACGATGTCAGTGTCTAAGTCTGAAAGGGCTTGGTTTGCCATCGTAAACTGCTGCTGGTCAGCATCGGTACTACCATCAGGCAAGCGTCCCCGCTCTAAGCATTCGAGCAAGTGCGCACGTTGATTCACTTGTGCCGCGGCGGAATGAAGAAAACCGGCGCCAAGCTGGTTTTGAATCCAGTTTTCTAATGGCGCACCGTAGTTCAGGTACATTGCCTCACATACGGGTAAATGGGTGGTCAGGTGGGCGAGCTGGTGACGCAGAGTGTCCACCGTCGCCTGTTGGCACGCGGTGACCGTGAGTACAGGACAGCCCAGCATCGTTTGTAATTTAGCGGTGTCGAGTTGTTGACCATTACGATCAAGCAAATCCATTTTGTTAATCACCACCACCATAGGGACACCGCGTTCACGCAGTTGAAGGGTGAGGTAGAGTCCGCGCTCTAGGCAATTGGCATCTAAGACATTAATAATAAAATCATTTACACCGCTATCGATGGCGTAAGTGGCAATTTGCTCATCAATACTGGCGTCAAAGCCTGCGTTTAGCGCATAAAAGCCGGGTAAATCTGTGATGTGACAGTCGTTATGCGCCAGAGAGAGCGTACCGACTTTTTTGTCGACAGTAACGCCAGCCCAATTTCCGACTTTCTGCTGTGAGCCGGTGAGCGCATTAAATAAGGTGGTTTTCCCGCAGTTTGGGTTGCCTGCGAGTACAATGCGGCGTGAGCTCATCAGAGTACCTCCACGTCAATCAGTTTGGCGACGTCACGACGCACGATCAGTTGTTCACTGTCGAGGCGGATCTGAAGTGGATCACCCAATGGCGCGCGCCTGACAAGCTCAACGCCTGTGCCTGGAATCACGCCCATGACCGCGAGACGATGACGAACAGACGCGGGCACATGATGGACACTGGTAATACGCGCGGATTGGCCGCGACCAAGTGTGGACAGTTTCATAATGCGAGACTCAAATAAGAATGGTTTGCATTGGATATTACGCGTAAATTTCACGTTGTTTTTTGCGTCGGATCAAGCAATTTTTAATGAGCACCGTGTCCTGAAAAAAGGACGATGACGCGAAAAGAGACAAAAAAGGGGAAAGTGGTCGATAAAAATTAAAAAAGGGCGGTTAAATGTGTAAGAAATTATTTCACTCCCTGGCAGGTTAGTCGCCAGGGAGTGAGTGAGTAACTAATGCGAATGAGGAGGCGATGGCTCTTTTTGTGCTTGACGCTGACGGTTCAGCTTGTCGATGGCGACCTCTAACAGCCCTGATGTTTCCGTATGGTCAGGGCCAAAACCGGCAGCCTGATCCGCCAATAAAGCAAGTGCGTCACTGACATGCGAGACGGCGTAGACGTGAAACTCACCTTTTTCGACCGCCAACACCACGTCTTTACGTAACATCAGGTTTTGAATATTGGCTTCTGGGATGATCACCCCTTGAGTGCTATTCGGACCTTTGAGCGTACACACATCAAAAAAGCCTTCGATTTTTTCATTGACCCCGCCAATAGGCTGCGCCTCACCAAACTGGTTCATCGAGCCCGTAATGGCAATATCTTGACGAAGGGGCGCCTCGGTAATGGCGGAGAAAATCGCGCAAAACTCCGCCATTGAGGCGCTGTCGCCATCGACCCCGCCATAGGATTGCTCAAACGTAAGATGGGTTTTAAGTGGAATGGTGTCCGTTTTACCCAATAAACTTGCCAGGTATGCTGACAAGATCATCACACCTTTGGAGTGAATACGGCCGCCGAGTTTCACACTTCGCTCGATATCCAGCACTTCTCCTTCCCCAAACGCCGTGGTCGCGGTGATACGGTTGGGTAAGCCAAAGCTGTAATCCGATGTACTCAGCACCGAAAGGCCATTGATTTGACCAAGTGCCGTGCCATGCGTGTTGATAAGTGTGACGCCGTTTTCCACATTCTGCATCATGCTGTCACGCAATCGACTGACGCGCATATTGCGGCTGGCGAGGGCTTTTTCTACATGCAGGGCACCAATACTGTTTGCTTTGGCGTGGTGGGCCCAATAATTAGATTCACGCAATAGGTTGGCAATATCAGCGGAGTGTAGTGATAAACGATTTTGATCGTCAGCTTGGCGAGCACTGTGCTCAATAATACGCGCAATGGCACTGCGACTGCAGTGAAGAAGATGACTGTCATGAATAATGCTTGAAATGAACTTGGCGTATTGTTGCTCGGTGCTCTCAGTGCGCGGCATGTCATCTTCAAAGTCGGCGGTGACCCGAAACAGCTCAATAAACTCCGCATCGTAACGTTGGAGTAGCTGATAGGTTTGATAGTCGCCAAACAAAATGATCTTAACATCCAGAGGAATCGGCGCCGGATCGAGAGACACAGTCCCGCTTAGGGTCACTTCTCGCTCTAAGGCGCTAACACTTAACTGGCGGCTACTGAGGGCCCGCTTGATGCCATCCCACACATAAGGCTTCTCAAGGACTTTAATCGCATCCATCAGCAACACGCCGCCATTGGCGCGGTGAAGGCTCCCTGAACGAATCAATGAAAAGTCGGTAAACACCGTGCCTTTAAACGTGGCATTCTCAACATAACCGAACAGGTTGTGATAACTAGGGCTATCCTCAACCACGATCGGCGCTTGTGCGTCATTCTGACTGACTAACACATTGACTTGGTAGCGGCGAGGGAGTTTTTTATCCAGCGCCGCATACGCGAGTGCGGCTTGCTCCTCACTGTCTTCAAGGAAAATATCGAGGTGCTCAAGCATGTCAGCTTGCATGGCGTCTAAAAAGGTTAAAATGTCAGGCAAGTCAGCAAAGTTTTTCTTAAGCGGCGCCATTTGCGTGGCGATGACTTCTTGGGCGATATCCTCATCCAAGGCTTTTTGTTTTTCCGCGTACTCAGACTCCCATTCGCCAAGTTGGCGAACAATACCGCGCAGTTCCGTCTCTAGTTTATCGATGACTTTGCCAAAGGCCATCTGCTCGTCGTGTGAGAGGGCGTCAAAGGTCTCCTCGGTATGAGGCTCCTCGCCGTTTAGTGCTACAAATTGGTAATCACCTTGAGGGGTGATGGTCAAACTCACATTGTTTTTTTCTGCTGTTTCACTTAATCCCTGAAGGACGCTTTGTTGGCGCTCAGTAAGCTGGTTTTTCAGTGTTTCAGCACGCTGGTAATACATTTCGTTGTCAAATGCCATGGGCAGGGCGTTGGCCAGTTTGCCCATCAGTTGCTCAATATGCTTTTTGAGTTCACTGCCTTTACCCGCAGGCAGCTTCAATACTTCTGGGGAGCGCGCTTCATGAAAATTAGCGACGTAACACCAGTCATAAACCGGTGACTCACTTTGCCAGTGTTGGTTGAGGTAGCGCATCATCATGGTGCGTTTTCCAAGTCCATTTTGGCCAATGGCATAGATGTTATAGCCTTTCTCTTTGATGGACATGGCGAACTCAACCGCGTGACGGGCACGATCTTGACCCACAATCTCGTCGAGTGGCGCAAGGTGTTTGGTTGAAGTGATGTCACTGTGCTTTAAACTGGACTCACGGTATAAACGATCGCTTGTTAGCGGAGTGATAGCCATAGCGCTTCCCATATTGGCATTTTGTCGGTGATGACTTTCAGTGTAGCGGCTGTAAGTGATTGTTTTAGTGACCTTGGTGGAGAAAGCTGGGATGGGATCACAATTTTGCTTTGCCTGGTGGTTTTATGTACAAATCGGGCCGTTGGGCCCGGTACGATTGTGCGTTGGAACGGCTTAGTGAGATCCCTTTATCGCGGCGATCAGGGTATCGATATCTGCGCGGCAGATGTCTTTATGTGTCACCAAACGGGCAGGATTGCCGGACAGAGAGACGCGGATCTCCTTTTCCATCAGTCGCATTTGCAGGCGTGTACGATTGATTGTTTCGGCCACATCGACATAAACAATGTTGGTTTGCACAGGATAGTCGCTGGTGGAAAAGCCGTTCAGTTTTTCCAACTCACTGGCAAGGTAATGCGCATTAGCGTGATCCTCTGTCAAGCGTTCCACGTTTTCGGTGAGTGCTTTATAGCCGGCAACGGCCAATATGCCCGCTTGACGCATGCCGCCACCTAACATTTTACGAAGACGACGGGCTTTGTGAATCAGGGCTTTCGAGCCGAGTAGCAGTGAGCCGACAGGAGCGCCTAACCCTTTGGATAGACAAATCGTCATCGAGTCAAAGTGACAACTGATCGCCTTGATGTCCACCTCCAGTGCGACAGCCGCGTTGTAAACCCTGGCGCCATCAAGATGTAGCTGCAGTTGATGTTGGTCGCAAAATGTTCGCGCCTTGGCTAAATAAGACAAAGGTAACACTTTGCCACCTATGGTGTTTTCCAAGCTGAGCAGCTTAGTACGGGCAAAATGAAAGTCATCGGGCTTGATAGCTGTGGCGATTTTATCGAAAGACAAGGTCCCATCTGACTCATTCTCAATGGGTTGTGGCTGAATCGAGCCCAACACAGCAGCACCGCCTGCTTCGTATTTGTAATTGTGCGCTTGCTGACCACACAAATACTCATCACCGCGCTCGCAATGCGCCATCAGGGCCAATAAATTGGCTTGGGTACCCGAGGCGGTAAAGAGTGCGGCTTCAAAACCATGTCGTTCAGCCGCCCATGTTTCCAGCGCGTTAATGCTCGGGTCGTCGCCATACACATCATCGCCCACAGGGGCGTTAGCCATGGCGTCTCGCATGGCAGCATCGGGCTGGGTCACGGTGTCAGAGCGAAAGTCAATCATGGGGTAACGTCCTTGTCGTCAGTTATTTAAGTGGGTGATGCGCGTTTACGTCTGAGCATAGCAAAAACCCATTGACTAAAAATAGTGACAAATGTGGGTTATTGACTTGGAAAACAAAAAAGGCCTCCGATGAGGCCTTGGTACAGATTGTTATCACAGATGCGCGCGATTAGCTTTTCAACATCTGCCAGTACTTTTGATAGATTTTCACCGCTTCACCGACATCATTGGTGAATTCACCTTTATTAACTGCTTCATCGGATGGGAAGATGGTGCTGTTCTCTTTTAGCTCGGCCTCTAAGTACTCAGCCGCGTTGGTGTTCGGGGCTGGATAGCCAAATTCTTCCACCAATTTCGCCTGATTCTCAGGACGATACATAAAATCGATAAACTGGTGTGCCAAGGTCTTGTGTTCTGCGTTTTTTGGGATGATAAAATTATCCATCCATAAGATCGCCCCTTCCTGTGGGTAGACGAACTCAATGCCTTCGATTTCTTGTTGCGCCATGTAAGCATTGCCGTTCCATTGTTGGCCAATGCTCACTTCACCGGTGACAAACGGCACATGCGGCGCATCAGAGTTGTACACGACCACGTTATCGCGTAACTCACGTAGGTATTCATAGGCTTGTTTAATTTCAGCCTCTTCGGTGCTGTTAATGCTATGACCTTGCGCTTTCAACGCCATGCCAAACACATCACGCACATCATTCAATAGCATGACTTGGCCGTTGAAGTCGTCACGCCATAAGTCAGCCCACTTGGCCACTTTACTGCCATCGACGTAATCACTGTTGTAGCTAATGCCAGTCACACCAAACACATACGGCAGCGAATAGTCATTGTTTTTGTCAAAAGGTTGACCCAGTAGGCCTGGGCGCAATTGATTAAAATGGCTAATTTGGCTCTTATCAATTTTGGCGAGCATCTCTTCATTGACCATTCGCTCAATGAAATAGGTTGAGGCAAACGCCAGATCGTAGCCTTCGCTATTTAGGAGTTTAAGCTTGGCATACATGGCTTCATTACTCTCAAAGGTGGAGTAATTCACGTCGACTTGATACTCCTCTTCGAACGCTTCAATCACGTCCATTGGCATGTATTCTGCCCAGTTGTAGAGGTTGAGTACCTTATCGTCTGCATGAACGCCGCTTGCAAAGATTGCTGAAAGCGCAAGTGTCGTGGCGGTGATTCCGTGAGAAATTTTTTTCATTGTCATGATCCTTCAATGGCTTACTGGCCGAGTACACGTCGAGCGCATCATATTGTACTTGACCTTAGTGTCAACGAGTTTTTTACCAACCTGGATAAAGTGCAATACCTTGCTAACGTTAGCATAACCGTCGCCATCTCCCCCAAATGGTCGGGTAAAGTGATGAGAATAAGGGCTTGCCAGAAAGGGAGGACGGTGCCAGTATTTGCGGCCTTTGAGAGTGTGTTGGCGCTAAGCCATAGTGCTTGTCTTTTTTTACTACCTTTTCTTTTTAATACTAAGAGTAACCATTGAGAGCATGGTCAAAACGGTTCGACCTGATAATAACTTCAACGCGGCGACAAATTACTACGTCGCCAGCCAAAACCAAACGCTGTCATTTCCTGCTTTGGCAGGCACACAAGAGGCAGATGTGTGTATCATTGGAGCAGGTTTAACGGGCCTGAATGCCGCCATTGAATTGCGACAGCGTGGCTACAGTGTCACCGTTATAGATGCGCGAACGGTGGCGTGGGGAGGGTCTGGCCGGAATGGTGGCCAATGCCTCGTGGGATATTGCCTTGGGCTGAGAGAAGTTGACGAAACCTATGGGCAAGCTTGGGGCAAACAGTTATGGGACTTGTCGGTTGAAGCCGTTGATATTGTGCGTGAGCGTATCCAGCATCACCAGATTGACTGTGACTTTCAACCCGGCTATATCGAGCTTGCCTTAAATTCCGCGCAGCAAAAGGAGCTGCAAAGCTGGCATGCATTAAAGCAAGGACGTTATCAGTATCCTGATGCCCAGTGGTGGGATAAAGCGCAAGTGGCAGATGTTGCAAATACTGACCGCTATCTAGGCGGATTATACGATCCCAATAGTGCGCACATTCACACGTTAAACTACACGCTAGGCCTCGCTCGTGCCGCGGCGCAAATGGGTGTGAAAATTTATGAGCACACCCCTGCTACACGTTTGGTTAAGGGGCAACTTCATGCGGTGATCACGCCTCAAGGTCGAGTGAATACACCTCGAGTTTTACTTGCTTGTAACGCCTATCTAGAGGGGTTACACCGCCAAGCGCAAGCCAAGGTTCTTCCCGTTGCCTCGTTTATTGCGGTTACCGAACCGCTCGGGGAGCGCATGCCAATTACTAATCGCATGGCGATGTCGGATCTCAACAACTGTTTAGATTATTTCCGCCCGACGGCAGAGGGGCGCTTGTTGTTTGGTGGTGTCAATCATCCCTTTAATCGAGAATATAAGGATTCGACCCAGCGTCTCCACCGGCGGATGACTAAGGTTTTCCCTCAACTGGCCCAGGTAAAAATGGACTATCATTGGGGCGGGATGTTTGCCGTGACCCGCAGTTACATGCCGCACATTGCGCATCTTGGCAATGATATATATACCGCACATGGTTATACGGGGCATGGCGTTGGATTAACCAATATTGCGGGGCGAGTGGTTGCAGAGGCCATCGATGGCCAAGCCAGTCGCTTTGATGTGTTTGCTCGTCTAAAGCATGGCTGGATCCCCACGCCAAAAATGCTACGTAGCCCAGCGCTCGCGCTTGCGATTTGGAAAGCAAAACTCGAGGATTTACTCCGTTGATATCTTGAAAGGAAATAACGTTATCGATTAGGTTTGCTTATGGTTACGATAAATAACACATGTTGTCCTGCCCGTTAAACGCAGTAAGGTAGCGTCTCTATTCCTAGGCGGAGACAAGTGTTTGAGCAACCTGGCTATCATCGATGATATTGCGACGCATGGACTCAGTGTGTGTGACGGATTTTTGTCAGCGCAAGAGGTGCATGACTTGCACACATGCCTACCGGCCCAATGGTCGCAAGCCACCATTGGGCGCGAACAAAAACAGCACACCAATACGCAAATTCGCCGGGATAAAATTCACTGGCTAGAACGAGGGAGCCAGCCTGCCGTGGATGCATTATTAGCAAAAATGGCCGATCTTCAGCAGGCATTCAATCGTCACCTTTTTTTGGGGCTGTTTGAATATGAAGCGCATTTTGCCAAGTACAACCCCGGCGACTTTTATGCCAAGCATTATGATGCCTTCGAAGGACGGTCAAACCGTAAGGTGACCACCGTGTTGTATCTCAATGAAGACTGGTCTGAACAAGACGGGGGCGAAATCGTCATTTACAACCCTGACGGTAGCCATCGGCAAACCCTATGGCCGAAAGCGGGACGATTGGTGACGTTTTTATCCGAAGCTTTCCCTCATGAAGTGCTTCCAGCCAAAAGGCAGCGTTTTAGTATTGCAGGTTGGTATCGACTGAATGGTATGAGCGGTCAGCGAGTTGATCCAATCCGCTAACGGCAGCCATACTCACTGTCTAACAGTATTGAACAAGGCAGTGTTATATGGCTCGCCCTCCCGAGCAGCAAAGTTTCTTTTCTGATGCGGCATTTGATAGCCACCCGATCACTGATATGCCTGATGCTCAGGTAGACTGGTGGCCGAAGTGGTTGTCAGTGGGCTGTGCTGACACATTGTTTTCAACCTTACTTGCACAAACGCCGTGGCAACAATTGCCGATTTCGTTGTTTGGCCGCACCGTGATGCAGCCACGTCTATTGGCATGGTATGGTGATCATCCTTATACCTACAGTGGGCTAACGCTTCAGCCGCTGCCTTGGACTCACCCTTTGCGCCAACTCAAAGGCTGGGTAGAGGCGCAGTGCCAGACCCCCTTTAACACTGTCCTGTTAAATCGTTATCGTAGCGGCAGCGATTACATGGGATGGCACCGAGATGATGAGTCCGAGCTGGGAGAGCAACCTACGATTGCCTCTGTCAGCTTGGGCGCGAGCCGCCGTTTTCTCTTTCGTCATCCTAAGCGGCAAGAAAAGCGAGAGGTTTTATTGAATCACGGATCCTTGTTGGTGATGAGAGGTACAACCCAAACTCATTGGCAGCACAGTTTGCCGAAAACACAAAAGCCGACGAGCGAGCGAATCAACTTAACATTTCGCTTCCTTACCCCCTCTGACAAATAGGGCGCCACGCGGACGCCTTTCAATCACGGTGGCTCAAAAAGTTGATAAGAAGGCGAGCCGATGGGTCGCTCGCCGTTACCTATTTGAGCGATTGTGGTTATTCAACAATCAAGCTGACGTCTTGGTAATCCCTATAGCCCCGAAGCAAGACTGAAAACTCACCTGGCGATGCGCCATCAAACCGGCAGATTTCGTTATTTCCGCCTTGATAGGGGCGACAATCCCAGTTATCAGCGCTAACTTGACCACCTTGTTTGACATAAAGGTCCACATCGCCTGTACCGCCGTAGGTGCGGATGACAACATCACTGGTGGTCTCTAACTGGTAGCGATAGGTGCGCTCGCTGTCACGATCCCCTGATATGTTGTTGATAGGCTGCCCAAGTTTGAGTTGATTACCCGGATTAGGCTGCGAGTCTGCGTTGGCTAGCTCTACCGTATAAGCAAGGCCTAGCTTAGTGAATTTGGTTGCATGACGTCCTTCGCTATCACTGTTGGCGAGTGTGTCGCGAGGGGTATGAATATTGGGATTGTAGTCATTGAATTTTGCTTCGAACGGCATGGCTGCAGGATAGCCTGCTTGATGCCAAGACGCGTGGTCGGAGCACGCATATCCGCATGTATCAAAGCCATAGCTAAGTGTAGGCAAATAGGTATCGAGTAATTGAGTGAGATACTGGGTGAGCCCGCTATCGGTATAATCGGTAATAAAGATAATATCTTCTGCTGAGCCTTGGTAGTTGGTCATATCAAGCTGCAACACGCCACGTACATCTTTGCCTTGTTGTTTAAATTGGTTAGCAATAGCTTGCGAGCCACGGAGTCCAACTTCTTCGGCGGCATAAGCGACAAAGGCGATACTGCGTTTGGGTTGAAAGTCATTCTGCGATAAAACACGGATGATCTCTGTCACTGACGCAATCCCGGAGGCATCGTCATCGGCGCCAGGAGCGATACTTTGCTCGTCTGTGCGTGCACCAATGGTGGAATCGAGATGCCCACCAATCACAACCCACTCATCAGGGCTTTCTGCGCCTTCGATAGTCATCATCACCGACGCTTGGTTATAACCACTGTGCGACACTTGAGAGATTGTCACACCGTTTAATCCCTGAGCGAGTGATTGCCAGCGTGCTTTTATCCAATCGGATGCTTGTGCGCCCGATGTCGTGGTGTAGAAGCGGTTGGGAAAGTCGGTCAGGCGATCGATGGTATTCACGATTAAACTTGATTGAATTTGGTCCAGCCAAGGTGTCACGAGCGCCTGCTGCTTGATAGCTGGTGGTGTAAAGCTTGCGCGGGACACCGGCATATTGCTGGCTGCCATGGCACTTTGTGCTGAGGTGTGCACGATGTAGCCACCACAGCGGTGGTGATTTTCATGCATCTCATGAGACAGCGCGGCCAGTTGCGATTCACTGACTTCACCTACCCATGCTTTGCCATTGCTTGCAACAGCGTGTGACAACATCGGTCTGGCGCCAGCGTGACGTGCCGTTTGTTGCGCATCAGCGCCAATGGAAATCCAGACTTTATCGTCGCCTTGACCCGCGTGAGCAAAGTTGGTGGCCAGCACGAGCGCGAGCATTGTCATTTTGTATTTCATGTTTCCTCCTTGATTTGAATAGTGTCGCATTACTCCTTGCAACCCATTCACTGTAGAGGAAAAAGACATGTTGTTTAAAAATTAAGACAGACACATTGCGGACATAAAACTTGTCACAAAATTGTTAATAAGAGATAAAATGAAGATGAAACAGGGAGTGAAGAATAAAAAGGCAAACCATGCTGAAAAGATCCGCAAACTGGGTGGATTTTGATGTTTTCGTTTGCAAAACAGGCAGGTGACACTTTTTTTAAATAATAAGTGTTGACTCGATCACGTTAATCCGTAGAATGCCTCCCCGTACTCAAGAGGCAGCAGCGTTAAGGCGCGTTGGCAGAGTGGCTATGCAGCGGATTGCAAATCCGTGGACCTCGGTTCGACTCCGGGACGCGCCTCCATGTTTCTCTTAGTGCAGTAAAATTCGGACGCGGGATGGAGCAGTTTGGTAGCTCGTCGGGCTCATAACCCGAAGGTCGGTGGTTCAAATCCGCCTCCCGCAACCAATTTTAGGTTGCTGAAGAAGCACTTAACGATTGATCATAAGTCAATACGACCTTCGGTCGGTGCCGTTGCACGGCGCGTTAAATCCGCCTCCCGCAACCAATTTACACAGGGTCATGCAACGCTTAATTGCATAAGGCGACATTAGCTCAGCTGGTAGAGCGCGACCTTGCCAAGGTCGAGGTCACGAGTTCGAACCTCGTATGTCGCTCCAAGTTTTGCCCACATCAAGCAACAATTGATGTTACGGACGCGGGATGGAGCAGTTTGGTAGCTCGTCGGGCTCATAACCCGAAGGTCGGTGGTTCAAATCCGCCTCCCGCAACCAATTTTACACAGCGTCATGCAACGCTTAATTGCATAAGGCGACATTAGCTCAGCTGGTAGAGCGCGACCTTGCCAAGGTCGAGGTCACGAGTTCGAACCTCGTATGTCGCTCCAAGTTTTGCCCACATCAAGCAACAATTGATGTTACGGACGCGGGATGGAGCAGTTTGGTAGCTCGTCGGGCTCATAACCCGAAGGTCGG